>VGRQ01000047.1 GCA_016875315.1 Deltaproteobacteria bacterium
TGGCAGCCGCAGGGCTCGTCGCCGTCGGCGGGCTTGTCGCCGCTGTCGTCGGCCTCGGGGCTGCCGCTGTCGGCGGTGTCGGCGGCGTCGGCGCTGTCGCCGGTATCCTCGGCGGGCGTCGTGGAACTGTCGGCCGGCATCTCCACGCCGCTGATGCGGATCTCGTCGATCTCGGCGGTGCCGGTGGCGGTGAAGCGGATGACGCCGTCGTCCACGCCGTCGATGCTCAGCTCGGCGCCATCGACGCTGCCGGTCCAGCGCACGCCGTCCCAGGTGGCCTCGATGTCCATCCAGCCGCCGGGGCTCGCCGCGGCCTCGGCGTAGCCGATACGCTCGGTGGCGTCGGTGTAGGTATAGGCGTTGAACCACATCTTCCAGGTCGTGCCGTCTACCCACACGCTCGGCGCCTGGATGTAGCCGTCGTTCCAGTCGCCCCAGCCCTTGCGGAGCACCTCGCCCTGGTCGGTCCAGTCGTCGGCGGAGGCCAGCGGCGCGGTGGCGAGGCGGAAGTAGTCGTCCTTGTTGTGGAAGGAAGCGAGCCCGTAGGGGCTGGCCCAGGTGCTCAGGCCCTGGAGTGCATCTTCGAAGGGGAGGATCTCGCCCTGCTTGGTCCAGGTGTAGCCGTCGAGGCTGGTGGCGTAGCCGGTCGGACCGTAGTGCTCGTCGGGCATGGTGCCGTCGTACCAGAGGTGCCACAGGCCGGACTCGTCGATCCAGGCGTCGGGCATGCGGAGGCTCGAGCTGTCGAACTCGCCGGCGGCGCCCTGGTCGAGGGCCACGCCCTGCGGGGTCCAGGCCAATCCATCGGGGCTGGTGGCGTGACACAGGCGGTTTCCCACGTTGTTCTGGTAGCAGCTGTAGAACATGTGGAAGTCGTCGGCCCCGGCCTTCACCACGGTGGGCATGTGCACGTGGATGCCGTCCACCGAGCTGGTGTCGTAGTCGATGGTGAGCACGGGGTTGCCGGCGTACTTGGTCCAGGTCTTGCCGTCGGTGGATGTCGCGACGCCGATCTGGCGGTAGGGGTAGCCCTCGGCCATCTCGCCGGTCCAGTAGAGGAACCAGGTGGAGGTGCTCTCGTCGTAGAGCACCTCGCAGTGCAAGGTGTTGCCGCCGTCCCAGTAGTCGGTGCCGGGCTCGATCACCGGGTCGTCGGCCGGGGTCCATGCCAGGTGCGTGGGCGGTAGCGGCCACGTTTGCGTCGCGACCTGCACGGCGCCGGGGCCGGTGAAGTCCAGGGCGATGGTGTTGGCCGCGCTGAGGCTCAGCGTGCCCGCGGTCGCGAGTCGAACACGCGCGGACAGGGTGAAGCTCAGGAGGGGGTCGCCGAGGAAGTCGGCGCTGCCATCGGTGATGCGGAGCACGCCCTCGGTCACATCGCCGCTCGACCAGGCCCCCTGGTCGGTGCTGAAGTCGTCGGCGTAGTCGAGGGCCAGGGCGGCAGCGGCGAGAACCAGCATCCGGCGACGATAGACTGCCGGGTGCTCTCGCGTCTAGGACCGGCCCCCATCCCCCTGGCCTGCGCGGTCCTCGTCGTGCTCATCGCCGCGTTCGGGGCGCTGGTTCCCATCGGCCGCCCCAGCCGCACGCTGGAAACGGCGCAGGCCCTGGGGATGGTGCTCGGCGCGGGGGCGCTCGCCGCGTGGGCGGTGGCGGTGGGGCTGAGCGCGTGGAACCTGTCGCGACAGGACGGGACGGTACTCGTGCCGAGCATGAGCCCGGGGGTGTTCGACTTCTTGTTCTCGGTGCCCTTCCTGGTGCTGGTGCCGGTCGCGGGCGGCGGGATCTTCGCCTTGCTGCGCGGCAGGCCGAGCTTCGCCACGCTGTCGTGCGCTCTCTTCTGGCTGGGGCTCTGCGCCCTGCGCGAGGCCGACCGGGTGACCTCGGTCGATGCGCAGGGGGTGCGCACGCGCGCGGGCTACCTGTGGGTGCGCCGAGAATCGGCGCCGCTGGGGGCGGTGAAGGGCGTGGAGGTGCTCCGCGACAGCTACCGGGGCGCGCCATCGTACGTCGTGAAGCTGTCGATGCTCGTGCCGGGGCGCTACCCGCGCCTGGAGGCGGCAGAGCGGCGCTACCGGGTGGAGGCCGAGGCCGAGGCCGAGGCGGCGCGGTGGAGGTCGGCGCTGGGACAGTTAGGAGGCGGGCCGTGATCGTCGTCCGCTCGCTGGCCGAGGCCGCCGTGTACTGCCAGCTCACCGGGCACTCGGTCCTGGCACGGCGCTCGCCTCGTCCCTTGGCGCACGTCTGGGACTGCACCTGGCGCGACGAGCCCCGCGAGCTGGTCTTCGTCGAACAACCCAGCGATGGCGTGTCGCGACTCATTGATCGCGACGGTTTCGCCCAGGTGGGCGCCGAGTTGTTGTCGTCGGTCCCCGCCACGCCGCTGGGCTTCATCCGCGGCGAGGCGCGGCGCTGCGTGGGCGACCTCTTGCTCGCGGCCTACGCCCTCGGCGAGGCCCTGCGCTTCGGGGCCGACGCCACCCTGGAGGCGGCACGCGAGCGGGCCGACGAGCGGCGTAGTGCCTGGATCGCCGCCCTCCCCTCGTGTCCCGAGGCGCGCCCGCGCGCCCAGATCCCGGTGCCGCTGCATGGCTTCGAGCCCACGCCGGAGGTGGCGGCCTGGTTCCGGCGGCCGGTGCCCTTCTCCATCGAGGCCATCCCCGAGGACTTCGGCGTCGTCACCCGGGGCAACGACGGGCGTTTCCTCGCGCGCCATCCCCAGCACGCGCTGGCCTGGCTCACGGTCGATGAGTCGCGACAGGTCACCCGGATCCAGCCGCTCACCCAGCGCGCGGCGCTCGACGCGATCATCGACGAGGGCTTCACGCTGCTGGAGGTGCAGCGCGCCCGGCTGCGGGCCTGCGGCCAGTCGGGCGACCCACTGGAGTCCTTCCTTGGCGACGGCCTCGGCGACGGTCGCCACCGGGTGATCCTCGATTTCCGCGGCGGGGGCGACCGCGTGCGCTTCGTGGAGGTGGAATCGCGTGACCCGCGTTTCCGCGGCGCCTTGCTCGCCATCCGCCTCGACGAGGCCGACCGCGTGCTGGGCTTCCGCGTGGTGGAAGGGCTCGACGGCTACGAGATGATGGGCGTGCTCGACGCCACGGCCCCCCACTTGCCCGGGCCCCGGGGAGAGCCGCCGGTGGCGGAGTCGTCGGCCAGGCTCGACCACGCGCTCCAGGCCATCGGCATCGGGGTGCAGCCGGTCCTGGAGGCGCTCGTCGATCCGGCCCGCGCGGCCGAGGCGATCGAGAGCCTCCGCCCGAGGCCCGGCGACGCGGCGCGCCTGTTCCTCGGGAGCGAGGCCGAACTTGCCGCCATCGACGCGCGCTACGCGGAGCTGTGGCGTCGCGACCCCCCTCGCGTGCGGGCGCCGGGTCCGGCGGTCACCATCCGCATCCTCGTGGCCACGGGTGGGATGCTGCTGCCCGACGCCCCCATGGCAAAGACCTTCCCGCCCCAGTGGGCCCGGGTCGCCGAGCGACTGCGGCCGGAACGGGCCTGGGTGGCCTGGGCCTACGTGCCGGTGGGGGGCGGGCGCGGCACCGACTACGACGGGCTGGCCTGGGTGGACGATCGCTGGGTGTGGTTCCCAGCGCCGTACCGCGTGCTGCGGTAGTCGCTACTTCTTCTTCACTTCTTCTTTTTCTCGGTGGGCCAGGGGTAGTTGATCTCCCCCGCCTTGGGCTGGATCGCGCCCTCGGGGAGGGACTTCCAGTAGGCGAGCGTCGGGGCGAGCATCTTTTCTGCTTGTCTCGCTTCCACTTCGAGGCGGTTGTCCACCTCGCCGGGGTCGGCCACCACGTCGTAGAGCTCCTTCCGGCTGCCGTCGGGGTTGACGTAGAACTTCCACTGGCCCTCCCGCATCGCCAGCATCGGGCTGGCGTGGATGGCGGGGCGGAAGACGGGGGCGCTGCGCCAGTCCCAGAACAGTGGGCGACGGGCTGCGGCAGGCGCCGCCAGCGCCGCGCTCCGGTCGTCGCCGTCGAGGCCCGCGGGCACGGCGCCACCCGCCAGCGAGGCCAGCGTGGGGTGCAGGTCGACGCCCGACCAGATGCTGGTGTTGTCGACCTTGCCGGGCGGGACGGTCCCTGGCCAGCGCGCGATCCACGGCACGCGGATGCCTCCCTCGTAGAGGCTGCCCTTCATGCCGCGGAAGGGGCCCGCCGTCCCGCCGCCGGCGGTGGGATCGTCGGGGAGCAAGGAGCCGGCGGGGCCGTTGTCGCTCGCGAAGAGGATGAGCGTGTCGCGACCAAGCCCGAGGGCGTCGATCCCGGCGACGAGGCGGCCGATGTGCTGGTCCATGCCCGTGACCGAGGCGCAGTAGGTGCGGAGCAGGCCCTCGACGCTGGGGTACTGGTCGAGGAGCGCTTGCGACGGCTCCAGCGGCACGTGCGGGTCCATGAACCACACCTTCACCATGAAGGGGCTCGCGGCGTTGGCGGTGATGAACTCGAGGCTGGCATCGACGATGCGCTCCGACGACACCGGGCGGAAGGGACTGTCCTTGAAAGCCGGGCCGTTGCCGCTCGAGGTGCGGTACACGTCGAAGCCGTAGGCTCCTGGATCGGGGGCGCTGCCCTCGCCGAGGTGCCACTTGCCAAACACGGCGGTGCGATAGCCGCGCTCGCGGAGCGTGCGCGCCACCGAGGGCGCCGCCGGGTCGAGCCAGTCGGGCATGCCGCGATCGCTGTTGATCGTGGGCTTCCGCGCCTCGGCGTTGCCGATCCAGGAGAACATCCTGTCGCGACTCGGAAAACGACCCGTGATCATGCCGGCGCGGCTCGACGAGCACACCGGCGAGCATGCGTAGCCGTGAGTGTAGAGGGTGCCTTCCTGGGCGAGCCGATCGAGGCTCGGGGTCTTCACCCAGGGATTGCCGTAGCACTTGAGATCGCCCCAGCCCAGGTCGTCGGCGATGACCACCACGAAGTTGGGGGGCCGGGAGGCGCTGGCGCCGAGATGGGCGGTGCCGAGGGCGGCGGCCGCGCCCTGGACGAGCCGGCGGCGCGAGACGAGGGACATGTGCCGCTCCTACCGCGGCGGGCATAGGCGGCAAGCGTGCGGGTTTGCACGTGACCGCGCTAGACGAGGTGCCGAGGTGATGGTGCGTGGCTGGATGATTGGACTCGGGGTCGCGGGCGCCCTCGCCGCGTCGACGGCGGAGGCGGTGTCGCCCGGGAAGGAAGCCTGCGCGGGCTGCAACGTGCTGTGGATCACGATGGACACGACCCGCGCCGACCGCATGGGCTTCCTCGGCAACAAGTCGGGGCTCACCCCCAGGCTCGACGCGCTCGCGGCCTCGTCGGTGGTGTTCACCCAGGCCTTCAGCCAGGCGCCGGCCACGCTCCTTTCGGTGTCGAGCTACTTCTCCGGCCGCTACCGGGCCAACAACGGCATCGACTTCGACCTCGAAGACACCGACCGCTACCACGCGCTCTCGCCCGAGATCACCACCGTCGCCGAGGCCTTCAAGCAGAAGGGCTACGCGACGGTAGGCTTCAACGCCAACCCGGTGATCGCCACCAATACCCAGTACAGCTTCGGTCTCGACCAGGGCTTCGACAAGTGGACCTACGGCGACGACAAGGCCACCACCGAGGCCGCCGCCGCCTACCTGCGGGGCCTCTCGGGCGCCGGCTTCACCTACGTTCACCTGATGGGCCCCCACGCCGACAACCCGAAGCTCTCGGGTTTCGAGGATCGACGCGGCAAGTTCGACACTCGCCTCGTACACGTCACCCAGAAGTTCTACGAGGACGTGGCGGCTGGCAAGGCAAGCGCGTCGGAGGGCGACCTCGCCTACATGCGCGCGATGTACGACGACGCGGTGTGGGAGCTCGACGCCCGCCTGGGCCAGCTCGTCGACGCGGCGCGGGCGGGGGCGCGTGGCCAGAAGACGATGATCGTGGTCACCGCCGACCACGGCGAGGCCCTCGGCGAGGCCGGTCACAGCCCGCCGCGTTTTGGCCACGGTCACGCGCTCAACGACGTGCTGCTCCACGTGCCGCTGGTGGTACACGTGCCGGGGGCCACGCCGCGCAAGGACACGAGCATCGTGGAACTGGTCGACCTCGCGCCCACGCTGAGCGATCTGGCCGGCATCGCGGTCGACAAGGCCTGGGCCTGGGACGGCCAGCCGCTGCTGGGGCCTCGCGCCACGGCCAACACGGTGGCCCTCGCCGAGCGCGCGCGCTGGGAGGCGCGGCAGGTGGGCGCGCGCACGCTGACGCACGCCTACACCCTGTCGCCGGGGAAGAACTGGGCCCGGGCCTACGACCTCCGCGGCGACCCCGGGCAACTGTCCCCGCAGAAGCCCACGTCCGCGGAACACCAGGCGCTCGCAGCGGCGGTGAGGAGCTACCTCGACAACGCTCGTCCCCCGGCGGCGGGGGCGCGCACCAGCGCCACGCCGGAGGAACTGGAGATGCTGAAAGCTCTAGGTTACACCGAGTGAGTTACTCGACGTAGCCGAGCTGCCGCAGCGCCTCGATGTTCTCGTCGGCCGGCGGCGTGGCGGACTCGGCAGGGGCGGCCGGCGTGCTCGCGAGCCACTTCGCCTCGATGCCCGACAGGCCCGCGGGCGTGGCCACCGCGCCGTTCAACTCGCCCGGGTCGGCCGCGAGGTTGTAGGTGCCGGTGGGCTTGCCGCCCTCCACCCGCACCTTGAGATCGCCGTTGCGGAAGCTCCGCACCACGCGGTTGAACTTGTGCCCGAAGTACTTGTTCTCAAGCTCCTTCTTGAGCGTGTAGTACTGCTCGCTCACCACGAGATCGCGCGTTCGCACCATTTCGCTCGGCACGGGGAGCTTGGCTGCTTCGAGCACCATCCACGCGAGGTCGTGGGTCTGCACCAGCGCGGTGTCGCGACCCGGCGCGTGTCGTGGCGACTTGACGATGAAGGGCACGTGTACGAGCTCCTCCCACACGTCCTTGCCGTGCTCGACGATGCCGTGCTCGCCGAGGGCCTCGCCGTGGTCGGAGAGGATGAAGATGTGCTCGAAGCTGGCGAGCCTGGGCAAGAGCACGGCGAGCTGGGCGTCGAGGAAACGGAGCTCGGCGTCGTAGGCCGCCGACCACGAGGCCTGTACCGCCGGGTCGAGCACGCCGTCGGCGAGCAAGCTGCGCACCGTGGACATCCATTCCTTGCGGAACGGCAGGCTTTCTTTCTTGATGATCTTCGGGTTGGGCGTGTACCCCTGGCGCGCGATCCAGGGCGCGTGAGCGTCCATGTAGTTGAGGAACAAGAGCCGTGGCCGGTCGGCCGGCTTGCCCTCGATGTACGCCGTGGCCATCGCGGTGACGCGATCGCCGCTGGTGTAGGGGAGGGGGTTTGGCCCCCGCGGGATGTCCTCGCAGGCCCAGGCCTCGAAACCCTGGGCGAGGCCGTACTCGCGACTGAGGAAGCCGAGGTTGGCGGCGATGCCCACCGTCTCGTAGCCCTGGTCGCGCAGGCGCTCGGCGATGGTGGTAGCCGAGTCGCGCAGCGGCGCGGCGCGGCGCGGGTCGTCGAGCCCCACGCTCATTGCCCCGTGGGTGCGGCTTGGCTGCCCGGTGAACATCGAGGCATGCGAGGGCAAGGTCCACGGCGCGTCGGCGGTGGCCCGGGTGTAGACGCGCGCCGCCTTCGCCCACTGGTCGAGGCTGGGGCTGGTGCCGGCGGCGTAGCCATGCAAGCCGAGCCGGTCGGCGCGCACGGTGTCGAGCACGATGATGGCGATGTCGTCGCCCTTGCCGGGCGGCAGCTTCCGTCCCGCGCGCGCACCGGCGAGGATCTGGTCGAAGGCCGCCTTGTCGGCGGCGAGTTGCTCGGGCGGCGCGGGTGACCAGGCCACCAGGTGGGGGTCGAGCGTCGGCGCGTCACCGGCGAGCGCGACGCTCAGGAAGGCAGAAAGGGCCAGGACCGCCGTGGCGACGGTCCCGGCCCTTCTCGCGTGACTCCCCGCCAGCCTACAGCCGGAGGAAATTACGGACCGCGCCGGTCATGTCGGTGCGTTCCCACGTGAAGTCGCTGTCATTCCGGCCAAAGTGACCGTAGGCGGCCGTCTTGCGGTAGATGGGGCGCTTCAGATCGAGGTGCTTGATGAGGCCGGCCGGCTTCACCGGGAAGATCTCCCGGATGCAGGCGTTGATCGCCTCCTCGTCGGCGTGAGCGGTGCCGAAAGTCTCGACGTTGACGCTCACCGGCTCGGCCACGCCGATGGCGTAGGCGAGTTGCACCAGCGCGCGGTCGCAGGCGCCGGCGGCGACGAGGTTCTTCGCGATGTAGCGGCCCATGTAGGCGGCCGAGCGATCGACCTTCGACGGGTCCTTGCCGGAGAAGGCGCCGCCGCCGTGGGCGCCGTGGCCGCCGTACGTATCGACGATGATCTTGCGGCCGGTGAGGCCGGAGTCGCCCATCGGGCCGCCCACGACGAAGTTGCCGGTGGGGTTGATGTGGTACTTCGTGTTGGCATCGAGCAGGTGGGCCGGGAGCTCCTTCTTGATGAGCTCCTCGCGGATCTGCGCCTCGATCAGCGCGTGGTCGCGCGGGTCGTGCTGGGTGGACACCACCACGGCGTCGATGCGGGCGACCTTGCCGTCGCGGTACTCGATGGTGACCTGCGACTTGCTGTCGGGGCGCACCCAGCTCCACGCCGACTCGTGCTTGCGCAGGTAGGCGAGCTTGGCCATCAGCTGGTGGCTGTACTGCAACGTGGCGGGCATCAGCTCCGGCGTCTCGTTGATGGCGTAGCCGAACATCAGGCCCTGGTCGCCCGCGCCCTGCTCCTTGTGGAGGCCCTCGCCCTCGGTGACGCCCTGCGAGATGTCGGGCGACTGCTGCTCGAGCGCCACCATCACCGCGCAGGTGTGGCCATCGAAACCCTTGTTGGAGTTGTCGAAGCCGATGTCGTTGACCACGCGACGGATGATCGGCGGGTAATCGACGTGGGCCAGCGACGTGATCTCGCCGGCGACGACCACGAGACCGGTCTTGACCAGGGTCTCGCAGGCCACGCGGGCGTTGGGGTCGTGGGCGATGTGGGCGTCCAGGATCGCATCGCTGATCTGGTCGCACATCTTGTCGGGGTGGCCCTCGGAGACAGACTCAGAGGTGAAGAAGTAGTTCTTCAGGGCCATGGGGATCGGGGACCTCTCGGAAAGCGGCGCAATGTCGCCGGTCCGGGAGGTCCCGTCAAGTCAGGCGGGCACCCCTGGCGGGGAGGCTTACAGCTCGTGCGAGCTGACGCGCCGTTCCTTGATGCGGCGCGCGGCGTTCTCGATGGTGGCCACCACCGCGTCGATACTGGCGTACATGTCGGCGGTTTCGCCCGCGGCGCGGAGCGTCTCGCCGTCGGTCCGGAGCGTACACTCGGCGCGGTGCCGGTGCTTGTCGACGATGAGCGTCAGGTGCGCGTGCGCCGGTTCCTTCACGTGCTTGACGACCTTCTTGAAGCGCTTGAGTGCCCATTCCTTGATGGCCTCGGTGCTCTCGACGTTGCGGAAGGTGAAATCCAGCTCCACGGGTGTCCTCCTAGCAGAGGTTCTTTCGCTTCGACGAGGGGAGGATTCCCATCGCCTCGCGGTACTTCGCCACGGTTCTCCGGGCGATATCGACGTTCTCGCGCTTGAGCAGCGCCACGACCTGGTCGTCGGACAAGGGCGCGGCCGGGTCTTCGGCGGCGATCAGCTTCTTGATGCGACGCTTCACCGCCTCGGCGGCCACTTGCTCGCCGTGGACGGCGTTGACGCCGTTGTTGAAGAAATACTTGAGCTCGTAGAGGCCCTGGGGGCACTGCACGTACTTGCTGGACGTCACGCGGGAGACGGTGGACTCGTGGACCCCCACCTCGTCGGCCACGTCCTTGAGGACCATCGGGCGCAGGTAGTCCGGGCCGAGATCGAAGAACTGCTGCTGGCGACGGAGGATGCTGCGCATGACCTTGGCGATGGTGTCCTGGCGCCGCCAGATGGACTTGAGGAGGAAGTCGGCGCTGCTGAGCCGCTCCTTGATGTAGTCACGCTCCTCGCGCGTGGAGTCCTTTCCCTGCAAGACGTGCTGGTAGTAGCGTGAGACCCGGAGTTTCGGCATTCCATCTTCGTTCTGGACTACCTGCCACTCGTCGCCGATCTTGAACACGTACACGTCGGGCGAGATGTACTGGGGTTCCTGCCCGGTGAAGTTCCGCGCCGGCCAGGGCTCCAGCTGCTTGAGCATCCGGTGGTACTCGACGACGTCTTCCTCGGCGATGCCGACGCCGCGGGCGATGGCGGCGTAGTTGCGCTTCTCGATGTCGCCGAGATGGTCCTGGATGACCTGGGGGAAGTAGGGGTCCTCCGGGAAGTGGAAACGCGCCTGGACTACGAGGCAGTCGACGAGGTCGCTCGCGCCGCAGCCCACCGGGTCGAGGGACTGCACCAGGAGCAAGGCGCCCTCGGCATCCTCGAGGTCGATGCGCTCCGCGTCGGTCTCGGCGCTCTCGTTGTTCTCCTCGACGATCTCCGCCAGCGACACCGGTAGCCAGCCGCGATCGTCGAGGTTGCGGATGATGAGCAGGGCCGCCGCCCGCTCCTTGTCGGTGCAACACTGCATCTGGAGCTGCCACTCCAGGTGGGGCCCGAGCGAGTCGCCGGCGGTGAGATTGGTCTCGATCGGGGGCAGCTCGTCGAATCCCGAGGCGCCGCGCTCGCTGCGGAAGCCCTGGTCGCTCATGTTCTCGAGCACCTGGTTCCAGTCCACCTCGTTGCTCTGCGAGCCGTTCTGCTGCTCGTGGCTGTCGCGCGCCTCCGCCGTCTGCGAGGGGATCGCGGTCTCGGGCACCTCGCGCGTGGTCTGGCCGGGCACCTCCTCCAGCGTGGGATTCTCCATCAGCTCGCGCTGGATCTCCTCCACCAGCTCGATGTGGTTGAGCTGGAGGAGCTTCAGGGCCTGCTGCAGCTGCGGCGTGATCTGCAGTTGAAGCGTCTGCTTTTGCTGGAGGCGGAGGCCTTGCTTGAAGTCCAGCGACATGCGCGTGGCAGCCTTCCGGGCGAAATGAGACGAAAGCCCGCGTTCCGGGCGTGAGATCTTGGTGTCGAGCGCCTATCGTATCAGCTTTGGCCCACGCCTTGCAAGGTGACGCCCGCCAGCGTGAAGTCATGCCCCAGGTAGCGGTCGCGTGCGTGAGGGTTGGCAACCACCTCGGCCGGCGTGCCCGAGGCGTGCACCTCGCCCTGGTCGAGGATCAGCGCGCGGTCGCACGTACCGAGGGTCTCGCGGACCGCGTGGTCGGTGAGCAGCACTCCCACGCCCTCGGCGGCAAGCCCCCTGAAGAGGCCCTGGAGGCCGCGAATCGCGATGGGATCGATGCCCGCGAAAGGCTCGTCCAGCAGCATCACCGCGGGCCCGATCGCCAGCAGGCGAGCCACCTGCAGCCGGCGTCGCTCGCCGCCCGAGAGGCCGGTCACGGCTCGCCGGGCCATGCCCTCGAGGCCCACGCGCGCGAGGAGGCCGTCGGCCGGCTCGGGGCGGCCGGAGGCATCGAGCGCAATCTGCACGTTGTCGCGCGCGTCGAGGTCGCGGAAGAGAGTGTCTTCCTGGGGCAGGTAGCCGAGGCCCAGCCGCGCGCGCGCGTCGAGGGGGAGGTGATCCACGCGCGCCCCGCGCAGCCACACGGCGCCGCCGTCGGGGCGGACCAGGCCCGCCACCATCTTGAAGGCGGTGCTCTTTCCCGCGCCGTTGGGTCCCAGCAGGCCCACCACCTCGCCACCGTGCAGCTCGAAGGACACCGAGGCCACCACCGCGCGGCCGCCGTAGGCCTTCCGCAGCCCCTCCGCCCGCAGCACCGGGCCGGTCAAGGGCCGACGGCCCAGCCCGCGACCACGAGCGTGCAGGGGGCCCCGGCGGTGCCGGCACACGTGGCGCGCTCGTCGTCGAGCCAGAGGACGATGGTGTCGCCCACCAGCTCGTTGGGCCCGTCGGACAGGCGCGGCGAGCCGGTGAGCGTGATCCGTCCCGTGGCGCCCACGAGCTCGGCGGCGGCGGCGCGGGCGGTCCGGGTTCCCTTGTCCACCTCGACGTGTCCCGTCGCGACCACGGTGTCGACGGCATCGCCGCTACCGTAGGTGACGTCGAGCTCGTCGCAGCGCATCGTCACGTCGCCGCGGGTGACGACCACCTGGCCCTCGAAGCGCGCTCGCTTGTTCTTCAGGTCCCAGGTGGAGGCGCTGGATCGGATGGCGAGCGGCGGCTTGCCCTCCTCCCGGCGCGTCGCCTCGGTCGAGCTTGCAGTCGCGACGCCGCCTGCGCTCGGCGCGCTGGCCTGCGAGAGCGCCACCACGTAGGCGCCGTCGGTGCTCTCGACTCGGAGCTCGCGGGCCTCGGCACGCTCCGGCAGGGGCGGCAGCTCGGGGGCGCAGCCGAGGAGGAGGATCACTTCGCCTCGGCGGCCTCGCTCGGGCGCAGGCCGCGGCTCGCCTGGGCCTGCCTCTCGAGCGCGGCCTTGACGAAGGCCGCGAACAGCGGGTGGGGCGCGAGCGGGCGAGACTTGAACTCGGGGTGGAACTGGCAGGCCACGAAGTAGGGATGCGACGGCAGCTCGATCATCTCCACCAGCTTGCCGTCGGGCGACAGGCCGCTGATGCTCATGCCGTGCTGGACGAGCGGGTCGTGGTAGCTCGGGTTCACCTCGTAGCGGTGGCGGTGGCGCTCGGAGATCTGCGCCGCCCCGCCGTACACGGCGCGGGCGCGGGTGCCCTCGCGAAGCTCGCAGGGGTAGGCGCCGAGCCGCATGGTGCCACCGAGGTCGGTGACGTTGCGCTGCGCGTCCATCAGGTGGACCACGGGGTGGCGGGCGTTGGACTCGAACTCGCTCGAGTGGGCGCCCTCGATGCCGGCGGCGTGGCGCAGGAACTCGACCACCGCCAGCTGGAGCCCGAGGCAGATGCCGAAGAAGGGCACCTGGTTCTCGCGGGCGTAGCGAATCGCCGCGATCTTGCCCTCGGTGCCACGCGCGCCGAAGCCGCCGGGGATGAGGATGGCGTCGACCCCGCCGAGCACGGTGCCGACTTGCTGCCCGCCGAGCTCCTCGCTGTCGACGTAGCGGAGCTCCACCCGGGTGTCGTTGGCCACGCCGCCGTGCGCCAGCGCCTCGTTGAGCGACTTGTAGGTGTCGGTGAGGTGGACGTACTTGCCGACGATGGCGATGCGCACGTGGTGCTTGGGCGTGCGAACCCGGCGCGTGTACTCCTCCCAGGCGGGCAGGCGCGCCTTCGGCGCGAAGAAGCTGAATCGTTGCAGGATGCGATCGTCGAGGCCCTGCTCCTGGAACACCAGCGGCAGCTCGTAGATGTTGGCCACGTCGTGGGCGCTGATCACGTCGTCGACGCCGACGTTGCAGAAGCTCGCGAGCTTCTGGCGCACGTCGCGCGGGATGTGTACGTCGGAGCGGCAGATGAGGATGTCGGGCTGGATGCCGGTGGAGAGCAACTCCTTCACCGAGTGCTGCGTGGGCTTGGTCTTGAGCTCGCCGGCCGCCTTCATGTGGATGAGCGGGGTGACGTGGACGTAGGCCACGTTCTCGACGCCGAAGTCGGCGCGCGCCTGCCGGATGGCCTCGAGGAAGGGCAGGCCCTCCATGTCGCCCACCGTGCCGCCCACCTCGACGATGCACATGTCGGCGCCGTCGACGCCCTCCTGGATGAGCTTCTTGATCTCGTCGGTGATGTGCGGCACCACCTGGACCGTGCGGCCGAGGTACTCGCCCCGCCGCTCGCGGTCGATGACGTTGCGGTACACGCGACCCGTGGTGAAGGAGTTGCGTTGCGACATCGTGGTGGACACGAAGCGCTCGTAGTGCCCGAGGTCGAGGTCGGTCTCGGCGCCGTCCTCGGTGACGAACACCTCGCCGTGCTGGTAGGGCGACATCGTGCCGGGATCCACGTTGATGTAGGGATCCATCTTGATGTTGGTGACCTTGAGGCCACGGGTTTCCATGATGGCGCCGATCGCCGCGGCGCTCAGGCCCTTGCCCAGCGAGCTGAGCACGCCGCCGGTGACGAACACGAACTTGGTCTTCATGGGCGCCTTCCGCACTCGGGCGCCTAACCGCCCCCCGCCGCCGCCGCCGCGAAATGCGCGCGCACCCGCTCAAGGTCTTCGGGGGTATCGACGCCGCCTTCCCCCTCGGAGGCGAACACCACGCGGATCCCCATGCCGCGCGCCAGCCACCGGAGCTGCTCGAGGCGCTCGGCAAGCTCGAGGGGGTGGGTAGACATCGTCGCGGCGCGGAAGAGCGCCGCGGGCTCGCGGAAGGCGTAGATGCCCACGTGGCCGAAGTGGGGGCCCCCGTGCGGGATGGGCGCGCGGGAGAAGTACAGCGCGCGGTCATCCTCGCCGGTGACCACCTTCACCCGGGCCGGGTTGCCGGGGTCGCGGAGCGGGTGCGCGGCGGTGACGATGTCGATGCCGTCCTCGTTGTCCAGGCCGCTCGCGACGTCGATGACACCGCGGAGGGCCAGGGGATCGAGCAGCGGCTCGTCGGCCTGCACGTTGACGATGACGGGTCGCTCGTGCGCGGCCCCGATCATCCGCCACGCGAGCCAGCAGCGCTCGGTGCCGTTGGCGGCTGCACCCGTGAGCACCGCCTCGCCGCCGGCCGCCGTGACCACCTCGGCGATCTCGGGGGCGTCGGTGGCCACCACGACGCGCTCCACCACCGAGCGGACGCGCTCTAGGGTGCGCACCACCAGCGGCTGCCCGCCGATATCGGCGAGCATCTTTCGTGGCAGCCGCGTGCTGCCCAGGCGGGCGGGCAGGATGGCGAGGGTAGAACTGGCCCTCGCCACCCGCGAGCCCGGCCGAGGCCTAGCGCTTGCTGAACTGGAAGCGACGGCGGGCGCCGGCGCGGCCGTACTTCTTGCGCTCGACCTTGCGGTCGTCGCGGGTGAGGAAGCCCGCCTTCTTCAGGTCGCTGCGGAGCGCCGGGTTCGCGGCGCAGAGCGCGCGCGAGATGCCCATGCGGATGGCCTCGGCCTGCCCGGCCTTGCCGCCGCCGCGGACGTTGACGTTGACGTCCCAGTCGAGCTGGGCGATCACGTTGAAGGGCTGGCGCACCACCATCTCGAGGATGGGGCGGTGCATGTACTCGGTGACGCTGCGCTGGTTGACCGTCACCGTGCCGGTGCCGGGCTTGATGGTGACGCGCGCGCTCGAGGTCTTGCGGCGACCAGTGGCGTAGTAGCGGGCGGTGTTCTTGCTCATCAGACGTACTCGGGGAAGGGCTTGGGCTGCTGGGCCGCGTGGGGGTGCTCGCCGGCGGCGTAGACCTTGAGCTTGGTGAGCATCTGCCGGCCGAGGCGGTTGCGGGGCACCATGCCCTGCACGGCGGCCGCGATCACCCGCTCGGGGTGCTGGTCGAGCTGGACGCGGGCCGTCACCGAGCTCAGACCGCCCGGGTAGCCGCTGTAGTGGTGGTACTTCTTCTGGTCGAGCTTCTTCCCGGTGAGGACGATCTTGTCGGCGTTGAGCACGATGACGAAGTCGCCGCAGTCGGTGTGCGGGGTGTAGCTCGGCTTGTGCTTGCCCTGGAGCACGGTGGAGATGCGGGTGGCGAGGCGCCCCAGCGTCTGGCCGGCGGCATCCACCACGAACCAGTCGTGGGTGGCCTCGGCGGCGTTGGTGGAGTGCGTGGTCCAGGTGTGGTGATCGTGCATAGGGATTCCAGTCCGGAGGGAGCCCCCCGGAAGCCGGCGGCGGTTATCGAGAGGCGGCGGAAGCGTCAAGGTCGGTCACGCCGGGGACGACGAACGGTGCCTTTCCGTCGAGTCGCGACAGGCGCGCTTCGAGGGTGATGAGCGCGTTCTGGTCGAGCTGATCTCGGTCGAGCTGCGCGCGGATGCGCGCGAGGCCACGCAGCCCCGGGTGGTCGGCCTGGAGGTGGGCAAGCGCCTCGTCTCGCGCCTCGCGGGTGGGCTCCTCGAGCGCGGCGCGGAAGGCGCCCCCCAGCTCGTCGCGCCCGGCCGGGACCACGGCGAGTTCGTTCCAGGTGTATGGCACGATCGCCGACCAGGGCGCCTCGCGACGGTCGGCGTTGCCGGTGAGGAACACGGTCATCGGGTCGAGGGCGGTCCACGCGGCCA
>VGRQ01000048.1 GCA_016875315.1 Deltaproteobacteria bacterium
GCCGGGCAGCGAGAGCACGCGGGCGGCCCACTCCGCGCCCACCAGCCGCTCCAGCACGGCACGGTCGCCGCCCTGGCGTGCAAGGGTGGCGGCGCGCGCGGCCTCGGCGCGGGCGATCTCCGCGTCGAGCGCGTAGATGGCGGCGATCCCCTCGGCGCTCATCGCGGGCATCGCAGGCATCGCGCCGCCGCTCATCTCCGCCATCGTGGCCATGGGCGCCTCCGGCGCCGACGACGAGGCGCCCCCGCCCATGCCAGACATTCCGGGCATGGCCCCCCTGGGCTCGGCCCGCCGGGGCGCCGGGGGCGCGCCCAGGCTCTCGGGTGTGGCCGGGGCCGTCACGCTCGGCAGCGCCGACGCGGGGTGCGTGCCTCGTGCGTGTCGCGACAGCGTCGCCTCGCGTAGTCGCCTGAGCCCCGCGATCTGCTCGGCGGCGGCAGCGTCGTCGGCCTGGCGCCAGGCCACGCGCGCCACCAGCGAGGCCAGCGCCAGTCGCAGGTCGGCCAGCGTGAGGTCCCGCGTCACGGTGGCCACGCTCACCGTCGCCTCCTGCGCGCGCACGCGGGCGCCCAACTCGCCAGGACCGGCCATCATTTGTTCCACGCCCAGCATGAACATCGTGGGGTCGGGATCGCCCTGCATCGCCCCGAGGGAGTCGGCGCCGAGCACCGCCCTCGGGTCCATCGGCAAGCGCGCGGCGGCGAGCTCGGAACGTGCCGCCTCCACCCGGGCAGACTCCGCCGCGAGCGCCGGGGAGCGCGCTGCCGCCTCGGCGAGCAGGTCGTCGAAGGGCAGGGCGAGCGCGAGCGACACGAGGAGCACGCCCAGGGGGCAGCAAGAACTGTGCCATCCGGCACATTCGACGTGGGGTTTCGGGACGCGGTCACCTGTGGGAAAGAGCACAGTGCCGACCGGGCGATCGGGCACAACCCACCCGCGCGCAAGTGGCCGGGGGTGGCGACGGCGAGAAGGCCCGCCTGCCGCCCTTCGAGGCCGCCGAGAGCGACGTGAGCCGGGTGTCTGGCCCGCCAGCAGAGGCGCCGCCCCCGGGCTAGCGTGGGCCCGCCGTGCTGCTCGCCGCCCTCGCCCTCGCCGCCGACCCCGAGGTGGACTGGATCGCCGCCGCCGCCGGGCAAGCCACCCGCGACGAGGGCGTCGATGCCTTCGCCTCGATGGCGCCCGAGGCCGCGTCGCGAGCCGCGCTCATGGGGGGCTGTCCCACGTCGCTGCTCGTGGTCGAGTGCAGTCGCGACGTGTCGTCACTCGACGTGCGCTACGACCTGCGCCCGAGCTTCACCCTGGCCGCCGGCACGCTCGCGCCCGACAACCGCTCGGGCGATACCGAGGCAGGGCTGTTGTCGCCCCGCCTCGGCCTGCGCGGCGCGTTCTACGCCGGCCCCTTCGTTGCCCGCTTCACCGGCGCGGGCGGTATCGATGCCATCGACGACGTCGACGCCGCCTACGTGATTCCCGAGGCCTGGGCCGGGGTCGACACCGGCCAGGGCTGGCTCGGCTTCGGGCGGCAAGACCGCTGGCTGGGCCCCGGCCGCCACGGGACGATCGCCCTGTCCAACAACGCCGTGGCCCCGTGGATGGTCAACGGCGGCGGCGACGGTCGCCTGCCGGGCGTCGCGAGCAAGGCCGGGCGCTTCCGCGGCGAGCTGGGCGTGGGCTGGCTCGGCGAGCCGCGCACCGACGTGGCCAACCCGGGGCTCCTGTTGATGGACCTCCGCTACATGCCGGTGCCACAGGTGGAGATCGGCGCCACGCGACTTTCGATTTTCGGCGGCGAGGGCCGTCCCGACGTGGACATCGGGCAGCTCATCGTCCCCAGCGAGCCGCACGTGTACGACGATCCCGACCTGGTGTTGCCCGACCAGGACGAGCTGGCCAACATCCACGTGCGCGTGAACTTGCCGCTGCGAAAGTGGATCGGCGGCCCGGTGTACCACGTTGAAGGCTGGTGGGAGTACGGCGGGGAAGACATGATCATGCGCGACGCCGGGGGCCTCGAGTATCCGGCGCTGGCCGGCGTGGGGAACCTCTACGGCGGCGAGGTGTCGCTGCGGCCCGTGGTGGTGACGGCGGAGTACTCGCGGCTCATGGACGACTACTTCCGCTGGTACGTGGGTCACCGCGTGTACCACGAGGGTTTCCAGCAAGACGGCCGGGTGATGGGCCACTTCGGCGGCCCCGACAGCGAGACGATGTGGGCGCAGGTGGCCTACTGGGGCGAGGGCTGGCGCGGGCGGCTCTGGGGCGACTGGGTACACCGCGTGGGCGTGGTGGAGGCCCGCAACGACCGCCTGTTCACCTTTCCCACCGCCGAGCAGGGCTACCGCGGCGGCCTCGCCGCCGACGTGCGGTGGCAGGGCGGCTGGTACACGCTGTCCTACGAGCTGGGGAGCGTGAGCGGTCGCGATTTTGTCCCCGGGAACGACGCGGTGGAGCACCGGGTGCTGGCGGGGCTCGCGGTGGGGCCGTCGTTGTCGTCGAACTGACGGCTACTCCTCCCCGCCCTCCGGCACCTCGTCTTCCCGCACCTGCCCGATCCGCCGCGATCGGGCCGACCAGCGCCCGCCAGCGTCGTCGGCGGGCGGGACGGGAAACTCGCCCTGCGTCTCGACGTCCCAGTCGAGGCGCATCTCGTAGAGCGCCCGGTCCCAGCGCGCGAGCATGGGCGGGATGGCGAAGGGCACGGGAAAGGCTCCCGCCGCCTCGGCCACGCCGCGGAGGGTGCCATCGGCCTCGAGGGGTTCCGTGGTGCAGATGGCCAGCCCGGGGCCATGCTTGTCGAGGTGGAGGAGCACCACTGCCCGCGCGTACACGAGCACCTCGGGGAGCGCGGTGGCGGCGTACAGCTCGGCCGGCTGCCCGTCGGGGTGGGCGAAGCCGCAGAGGTGGTAGAGCGCGTCGGCCAGCTCTGGGGTGGGCTCGCCCTCGATCACCACGAAGCCGTCGGCGCGGGGGCAGGCCACGCCATCGCGCTCGCCGGCCATCATGTCGTCTACGCCGGCGCCCTCGACCGGCGCGATCCAGCGCACCGCCGCGCGCTGCTGCACCCCCCCGTGGCGCAGGTAGGTCCAGTCTTCCTCCAGCGCCATGCCCCGCGGCAGGGCGAGCGGGTCGCCGGCGTGCGCGAAGGCGTACACCCGCGCCCCGGGGAACAGCGCCGCGAGCAGCGCGCCCGCCGACACGCCGCTGTGGCGGAAACCACGCTTCGCGTCGCGGGCGCTGTCGTCGGAGAACACGGCGCCGCTGGTGATGGTGCGAAACACCACGCCGGGCTCGGCGTCGGGCAGGCCGTCGAGCCAGCGCTCGCGGCCGCGGCAGAGGCGGCCGGGGTTCTCGGTGTCGACGGTGTCGTTGCAGTAGCCGAAGGCGCGGATCATGGCGGGCCCGCGCTATCTCGCGGGGGCCGCGCTCGCCCGGCGCGAAAGGGTGCGTAGGGATAGGCGCCGCAGCCCAACCGGCAGGACGTCCCGTGTCCGAGCGCTTCTACATCACGACGCCAATCTACTACGTCAACGACGTGCCCCACATCGGGCACGCCTACACCACCATCGCCGCCGACGCGATCGCCCGCTGGCACCGGCTCAACGGTCGCGACGTGCGATTCCTCACCGGCACCGACGAGCATGGCCAGAAGGTGATGCGCGCCGCCGCGAAGCTCGGGCGCACGCCGCAGGAACACTGCGACCTCACCGTCCGCCGCTTCGTCGATCTCTGGACCCGCCTCGACATCCAGTACGACGACTTCATCCGCACCACCGAGTCGCGACACAAGGAAGTGGTACGCAGCTTCCTCCAGCAGTTGTGGGACCAGGGCGAGATCTACTCCGCCCCCTACACCGGCTGGTACTCCACCTCCGCCGAGCGTTTCTGGACCGACGAGGAGGTGGCGGCCGCCGCCAAGGGGACGGTCGAGGAACTCAAGGCGGGGAAGCTCACCCCGGTGTGCCCCGACTCGGGCGCGCCGGTCGAGTTGCTCACCGAGCTGAACTACTTCTTCCGGATGAGCGCCTACCAGGACCGCCTGGTGCGGTGGATCGAGGAGCACCCCGGCTGCGTGTTGCCCGACCACCGTCGCAACGAGGTGCTCGGCTTCCTGCGCAAGCCGCTCGGCGACCTGTGCATCAGCCGCCCGGCGGCGCGCTTGTCCTGGGGCATCCCGCTGCCCTTCGACGAGGACTACGTCACCTACGTGTGGTTCGACGCGCTCACCAACTACGTGAGCGCCCTCGGCCCCGATCGCGCCCGGTACTGGCCCGCCGACGCGCACCTCGTCGGCAAGGACATCCTCACCTTCCACACCGTTTACTGGTTCTCGATGCTGATGGCGCTCGGGATGGAGCCGCCGCGGCAGGTGTATGCCCACGGCTGGTGGCTGATGAACCGCGCCAAGATGTCGAAGTCGGTGGGCAACGTCGTCAACCCCAGCGTGCTGCTCGACGATTTCGGCCCCGACGCGGTGCGCTACTTCATGCTCCGCGAGATCCCATTCGGCTACGACGGCGAGTACTCCGACGCGGCCTTCTTGCTCCGCTTCAACAGCGACCTCGTCAACGACTTCAGCAACCTCGTACACCGGGTGAGCAAGTGGGCCGCCACGCCGCTCGGGCCGGCCGCCGGCTTCACGGCGGGCGACGAGGCCCTGCTCGACGTGGCCCGGCGCGCCACCGCTACCTTCCGCGCCGAGCTCGAGGGCCTGCAGTTCCGCCAGGCCCTGGAGGGGCTGTGGGAGCTGGTCCGCGCCACCAACAAGTACGTGGACAGCGAGGCCCCGTGGGCCCTGGCGAAGGCAAACAACACCGCGCGCCTAGCGACGGTGCTTCGTGTGGTGCAAGAGGTTCAGCGCATGGTGGCCTCGCACCTCTGGTGCGTGTGCCCCCGGTCCTGCACCGAGGTGCTGTCGCGACTGGGCCTCGCCACCCCCGACCTGCGCGTGGGGCTCGACGTGCTGCCCGAGGGCAACGTCGCCCGCGCCGGCGATCCCCTCTTCATGCGGCGCGAGGCCAAGGCACCTCCGCCGGAACCCGAACCCCCAGCGATCAAGGAAGTACCCATGTCCGACACCATCACCTACGACGACTTCAGCAAGGTGGCCCTGCGCGTGGGCCTCGTCGTGAACGCCGAGAAGCACCCCAACGCCGACCGCCTCCTCGTGCTCAAGGTCGACGTGGGCGAGGCGGAGCCGCGCCAGATCGTCGCGGGCATCGCCAAGCACTACGCGCCGGAGGCGCTCGTGGGCAAGCGGATCGTCGTCGTCACCAACCTCGCGCCGGCAATGCTGCGCGGCGTGGAGTCGCGCGGCATGCTTCTCGCGGCGGGCGGGGCCGACATCGCGTCGTTGCTGAGCCCCCTGCACGAGGTGGCGCCGGGCTCCATCGTGAAGTGAATTGCGATTTCCCTCTTGTCACAGGGGGGGGGGCCGTGTCGTTAATGGGCCCGAGTCTCGGAGCCATAGCCATGCGTACGCGTACCCTCCCGTCAACCGGCCTCGCCCTGTCCCCGGTGCTGGCCCTCGTGGCCCTCGGCTGCAGCGACTACAAGATCGAGAACAAGGCCTCCGACATCACCGACGAGGTCCAGGAGGGCGATCCCGACATCGAGGTCGATCCCGTCAAGATCAACTTCGGCGAGCTGCAGGTGGGCGAGGGCGAGACGAAGACGGAAACCGTCACCGTGAGCAACGTGGGCGAGGGCTCGCTCAACATCGACGACCTCTACCTGGCCGACACCGCGCAGCCCTTCAGCTACTCCGCCATCGGCGCGATCCTGATCCCGCCCGGCACCTCCACCACCTTCACCGTCACCTACGCGCCCATCACTGCCGAAGACAACGGCACCAACATCGTGATCGAGAGCAACGATCCCGACGAGGCGAGCACGCTGGTGAAGCTCAGCGGCTCCGGCGTGGCCCCGATCATCCAGCTCGACCCGGTGTCGTACAGCTTCGGCACCGTGTACATCGGCTGCGAGGGCAGCCAGCCGGTGACCATCAGCAACATCGGCAACGCCGACCTCGTGGTGAGCGACTTCGACTACGTCACCGCCAGCGACGACATGGCCCTCGACGACAACACCGTCGTCAACGGCGACTTGCCCTGGACCATCGGCCCGGGCGACAGCCGCGAGGTCTACGTCAACTACGCCCCGCTCGACGACTACCCCGACGAGGGCTTCGTGGTGGTGACGAGCAACGACCCCTTGCAGGGCGAGGCGCAGGCGCAGCAGGCCGGCTCCGGCGAGCTCTACGGCGAGAACCTCGACGTGTTCGAGCAGTCGCTCCAGTCCACGACCGACATCCTCTTCGTCATCGACAACTCCTGCTCGATGGCCGAGGAGCAGACCAACCTCGCCGACAACTTCGCCAGCTTCGCGGCGGTGCTCGCCGGCACCGACTACGACTACCAGGTGGGCGTGATCACCACCGACAACCCCGACTTCCGCGGCGACATCATCACGCCCGACACGCCCGACCTCGAAGACGAGTTCATCGCCCAGGCCCTCGCAGGCACCAGCGGCTCCGGCGACGAGCGCCCCTCCGAGATGGCCTACAACGCCACCCAGGCGGGCGGCGACGCCGGCCCCGGCAGCGACTTCCTGCGCGACGACTCGAAGTTCTCGCTCATCGTGGTGACCGACGAGCCCGACTCGAGCACCGGCGACTGGTCTACCTACATGAACCACTTCTGGTCGCTCAAGGACGACACCGACCTCGTGGTGGTGAGCGCCATCGCCGGCGACTGGCCGAGCGGCTGCGCCACCGCCTCGCCGAGCGAGAAGTTCTACTACATGTCGGTGGCCACCGGCGGCCTCTACCTCTCGGTGTGTGCCACCGACTGGGCGAGCCACCTCGAGTCGATCGCCGAGGCCTCGAAGGTCGACCTCTCCAGCTTCGAGCTCACCCAGCCGCCCGTGCCCGAGACCATCGAGGTCCGCATCGACGGCGTGATCCAGACCGACGGCTGGACCTACAACGACATCGACCAGGCGGTCGACTTCGACGACGATCACATCCCGCCGGGCGGGTCGGTGATCGAGGTGGAGTACGCGCTCTACGGCAACTGCGCCGAGTAGCCACCCGTCGCGGCCTTCCCGTCCTTCGGCACCACGGTGAAGTTGTAGGCGATCGACACGCGGAGGTCGTCCGCGAAGCGCGGGTGTACGTAGTGCGTCACGCTCGCGGGGAAGAGCACCATCAGCCCGTCCTTGGGACGGTGCACGTAGTTGCCCGACTGGCCGTAGAGCGCCATCTGGGGGTTCGGGTTGAGGAACTCGATCATGCCCGAGAAGTCGCCCGGCTCCGTCGGCAGCGTGCCCACGTTGACGTAGTAGGCACCCGACCAGTGGGTGGGCGCGTGGTGGTGGGGCGCGTTCCACCCGCCGAAGCCGAGCACGTTGGCCCAGCAGCCGGCGAGCACCAACTCGTGGTGCTGCCAGTTGTCGTGGTAGCGGGCCGTCGCGAGCGTGGCGAACTTGGTGACCTTCTGGAGCAGCCAGGCCACGTGCTCGCTCTTGTGGCGGATGAACTCGGGACCGGAGTGCCAGGCGTGCCGATTGCTCCGCACCACCCCCGGGTAGCGCTCGCGCAGGCCCATCACGTGCTTGAGCAGCCCTTCCTTGTGCTGCTCGGAGCCCGCGATGAGCGAGGCCCACATCGGGAAGCCGAAGAGCATGTGCGGGGCGTAGGGGTCGACTTGGGTCATAGCGGCTCCGGGCGCTTTCGCGCGTAGAGGATGGCCTCGGCAACCCGCTCGCGGGCGAGCGAGGCGGCGGAGGCCTCGGCGTCCATCACCTGCTTGGCGAGGCGCAGGGCAACGACATCCCGCGCGGCGATCTGCTCGCCCCAGCGGGCCGCCTCGGCGCGCGGGTCGGTCGACAGGCGATGCACGAGGCCCCAGGACAGCGCCTGCTCCGCGCTCACGCCGTCGCCGCCGAGCACCACCGCCTTCGCCCGGGAAGCGCCCACCAGCGCCGCGAGGCGCGTGGTCCCCCCCGCCGACGGGATGATGCCGAGCGCCGTCTCCGGGAGCGCGAAGCGCGCGGCGGGGCCGGCCACCCGCAGGTCGCAGGCGAGGGCGAGCTCGAAGCCCCCGGCGATGGCTGGTCCCTGGACCGCCGCGATGGTCACACACGAAAGTCGCGACAGGCACTCGAACACCCGCTGCGAGCGCAGCTCGAGCGCGTCGAGGAAACTTGCCGCGTTCATCGCGTCGAGATCGGCGCCACCACAGAAGGCCCGGTCGCCGGTGGACTGGACGACGATCACGCCGACATCGCGGGCGAGCGCCTGGGAACGCTCGAGGATCTCGTCGAGGTGGGCACGATCGTAAGCGTGCGCCTTCTCGGGACGGTCGAGCGTCAAGGTGCCGACCATCCCCTCGCGAGCCGCGTGTACCGCCATGCCCCTCCTTTACCGCGCTACGATAGCAACGTGAACTTCCGCGTCCTCTGGGACCAGGTGGAGCCTTGCCCCTATCGCGATGGCGAGCGCGCCCGGCTCCCCCTGCGCCTGCCGATGGGCCCGCTGACGCCCACGCAGTTCGACCGCTGCCTCGCCGAGGGCGACCGTCGCAGCGGGCGCATGCTCTACCGCACCGCCTGCCCCTCCTGCCAGGGCTGCGAGCCCCTGCGCGTGCCGGTGCGAGAGTTCGTCCCGAGCAAGTCGCAGCGGCGGGCGTGGCGGCGCAACTGCGACGACGTTCGCCTCGTCGTGGGCCCGCCCGAGATCGACGACGCCCGCCTGGCCCTCTTCAACCGTCACAAGCTCGAGCGCGGGCTCTCCGCCTCGGGAGAGCCGCTCACCGCCACTGCCTACCTCGCCTGGCTGGTGCAGACTTGCGTCGACACGCGCGAGTTCCGCTACCTCGTGGACGACCGCCTCGTGGCGGTGAGCGTGCTCGACATAGGCCAGACCAGCGTGTCGAGCGTGTACCACTACTTCGACCCCGCCGAGGAGCGCCGCTCGCTCGGCGTGTTCTCCGCCCTCGCCGAGATCGCCTGGGCGGCAGCACAGGGCTACGACTGGTACTACCTCGGCTTCTACGTGTGGGACTGCGCGAACTTGCGCTACAAGGCCGACTACCGGCCGCACGAGCGCCGCGTGGGGGGCCACTGGACCCGATTCGACTAGCGGATTGGGCGCGCCGGCTGCGCGCGCGGCTGCGGCCGGCGCCGGGCGATCCACCTCGCCCACCCTGCGCCGGTCTGTGGGACACGCCGATGGTGCACGTCGACGGCCGCGTCACCACCTGCTGCCTCGACGAGGGGCTCGAGAACACGCTGGGCAATGCCCGCGAGACGCCGCTTGCCGAGCTGTGGAACGGCTCGCTCCTCCATCGCTGGCGCGTGGCCCAGGCCGACGGTCGCTTCGAGGACTCCGGGCCCTACTGCACGCGCTGCAACTGGCGCGGGGCCGGCACCATGCCCGCCGAGGCGGTAGCGGAATACCTAGCCGGCACCAAGGAGCACGCGGCCCTCCGCCGCTTCCGTACCCGGTATCCCCATGTCGCTCGCCATTCGCACCGAAAAGCTAAGTAAGACCTACCTCTCAGGCTTCCTGCGCCGCCCATTCGCAGGGCTCTCCGATCTCACCATGGAGGTGAAGATCGGCTCGAGCTTCGGCTTCATCGGGCCCAACGGCGCAGGTAAGACCACGACCATCAAGACACTGATGGGCTTGCAGAGGCCCACCTCGGGACAGGCCTGGATCCACGGCGTGGCCATCGCCGATCCCGAGTCGCGACGGCGGGTGGGCTTCATGCCCGAGCGGCCCTACTTCTACGAGCACCTCACCGCCTGGGAGTTCCTCGACTTCTACGCGCGGCTCACCGAGGTGGAGGCGGCGGCGCGCAGGCCGCGCATCGAGGCCCTGCTCGAGCGCGTGGGGCTCGCGCGGTTTCGCGAGGTGCCCCTCGGCAAGTTCAGCAAGGGCATGCTGCAGCGGGCGGGCATCGCCCAGGCCCTGGTGAACGACCCCGACCTCGTGGTGCTCGACGAGCCGATGAGTGGCCTCGATCCGCTCGGCCGCGTGCTGGTGCGCGACATCATCCAGGAAGAACGGCGCAAGGGCAAGACCGTCTTCTTCTCGAGCCACATCCTCGGCGACGTGGAAGCCATCTGCGACGAGGTGGCGATCGTCGTGGCCGGCACCCTCCGGGGCCAGGGCACGGTGCGCGAGCTGATCGGCCAGACCGCCGACGAGGTGGACTGCACCTTCGTGATCGCGGGCGACCCCCCCGGGCGCGTGATGCGTCGCGACGGTGACCGCGTGACGGTGCGGGTGCCCAGCGGCAATGTCGACGCCACCATCGACGCGGTGCGGGCAGCGGGCGGCCACGTCCTCGATGTGCACCCCAACGCGCGCACCCTCGAGGAGGTACTGCTCGACGAGGTTGAACGCGCCAAGCTGGTCAACGAGAAGCGCCTCGGGGTGCTCGCATGAACCGGGTGTACGTGATCGCCGCCAACACTTTCCGCGAGGCGGTCCGCGATCGGGTGCTGAACAGCATCCTGTTCTTCGCGGTCATCCTGCTGTGCCTCTCCCTGGCCCTGAAGGAGATGTCGATCGGCGACACCGCCAAGGTGGTGCGCGGCGTGGCCCTCGGCGGCACGAGCCTACTGGCCGCGATCATCGCCATCTTCCTCGGCGTGGGCCTGGTCTACAAGGAGATCGAGAAGAAGACCATCTACACGCTGGCGAGCAAGCCCATGCCTCGCTGGCAGCTGTTGCTCGGCAAGTACCTCGGCCTCTGGATCACGCTCGCCGCGGAAGTGGGCCTGCTCACGCTCTTCTACACGGTGGTCCTCGCCACCCAGCAGGGCATGCCCAGCCCGGGCGTGTACCTCGCGATGGTGTTGCTCATGGTGGAGCTGTCGTTGCTCACCGCCTGGGCCACGCTCTTTTCCACCTTCGCCACCCCGATGACAGCCTCGGCGTTCTCCGTGTGCATCTACCTGATCGGTCACTTCGCCGACGACCTCCGCCTGTTCGGCGAGCGCGCCGAGGACGGCCCGTTCAAGACCCTCGTGCTGCTCTTGTACCGGGTGGTGCCCAACCTCGAGAGCTTCAACATCCGCGCCGAGGCGGTCCATGGCGTACACGTGCCCTGGAGCGAGGTGCTGTGGAGCGGCGCCTACGGCATCGGCTACACCGCCGCCGTGCTGGCCGTGGCGATGATCATCTTCGAGCGCCGAGACTTCAAGTGATCCGCATGGCCGACCTCGCCGCGCGCCACGCGCGGGTGGCGGGGCGCGCCGAGGCGGCGGTGCTCGAGGTGCTTCGCTCCGGGCGCTACGTCGGGGGCCCGCTGGTGAACGAGGTGCAAGCACGCGTGTCGGCCCGCATGGGCTGGGCCCACGGCGCGAGCACCAACAGCGGCACCGACGCGCTCGTCTACGCGATCCTCGCGCTCGGCCTGCCGCCGGGGGGCGAGATCATCGTCCCCGCCGTCACCTTCTTCGCCACCGCCGGCGCGGTGGTGCGCGCGGGGCACACGCCGGTGGTGGCCGACGTGCGCGGCGACTACCCGAACCTCGACCTCGAACGCCTGCCGTTGCGCCGGTGTACGCGCGCGGTGGTGGCGGTCCACCTCTACGGCGAGGGCTGCTTCCTCCCCGGCCTCGACCTGCCGGTGGTCGACGACCTCGCCCAGGTGATCGGCGCCGATCCGCCCCCTCGAAACGGCACCATCGGCGCCATGAGCTTCTACCCCACCAAGACCCTCGGCGCGGCGGGCGACGGCGGCCTCGTGCTCACCGACGACGCCGACACCCAGGAGGCCGTGCTCCGGCTCACTCACCACGGCATGCCGGCCAACAACGTGCACGAGCGGGTGCGCGGCCACGTGGGCGCCAACAGCCGCCTCGACGCCATGCAGGCGGCCGTGCTGCTCGCCCACCTCGACGACCTCGATGCCCGCGTGCGTGCCCGCCGCGCCACGGCAGCGCGCTACGACGCCGAGTTGCCGCCCTGGGTGCAGCGCCTGCCGCGCTCGGCCGGGCATCCCATCCACCAGTACGTGGTCCGCGTGCCGGCCCGCGACGCGCTCCGCGCCCACCTCGCCGGCCGCGGCGTGGAGAGCGCGATCTACTACCCGATGCCACTGTCGCGACAGAAGGCACTCGACGGCATCGAGCACGCGCCCACGCCCGAGGCCGACCGCTTCTGCGCCGAGAGCCTCGCCCTGCCGGTACACGAGTGCCTCGGCGAGCGCGACGTCAGCACGGTCATCGACGCGGTCCGGTCCTTCGACGCGGGGGCCTTCTCGCCGTGAACCACGACACCGCCTACGCCATCTTCACCGGCTACGCGGGCCTGCTCGGGCTGCTCTTCGGCTCCTTCATGAACGTGTGCATCAGCCGGATGCCGGAAGACCGCTCGGTGGTGTCGCCGCGCTCCGCCTGCCCCTCCTGCGGCACGCCCATCGCCGCCTACGACAACATCCCCGTGCTGTCGTGGTTCGTGCTCCGCGGGCGGTGCCGCCACTGCAAGGCCAGCATCTCGCCGCTCTACCCCCTCGTCGAGGCCCAGTTCGCGGTGCTCGCGGCGCTGTTGTTCCGCCGCGTGGTGCCCGACCTCGGCAACCTCGACACCGCGCATCTCGTGGCCTTCACCTGGTACTTCTGGCTGTGTTTCGCGGTGGTGGCGATGGCCTTCATCGACCTGCGCCACAGCATCATCCCCGACGAGTTCAGCATCTACTCGGTGCCGGTGGGCGTGGGCGGCGCCACGCTCCTCGGCTTCCTCGGCTACGAGGGCGCGCCCACCTGGCAGCAGTCGCTGGTGGGCGCCAGCGCCGGCGGCCTCGGCATCGCCGCCATCATCGGCCTGTACTGGGTGATCACGCGGCAGGAGGGCATGGGCTGGGGCGACGCGAAGCTGATGGCTCTCTTCGGCGCTTACTTCGGGCCCTTTCCTGCCCTGTTCGCGGTGTTGATGATCGGTTCCACCACCGGCGCGCTCGTCGGGGGCTCGGCGGCGCTGGCGCAGATCATCGCCCGCCCGCCCGAGTGGCCCTCCGCGCCCGGTCTCTCCACGCCGGCGCGGCTCGGCCAGTACCTCGCCAGCGTGCGGCGGCGTTTCCAGGTGGCGGTGCCCTTCGGGCCCTTCCTCGGGATGGGGGCGGTGGCCTGGCTCTTCTTCGGGCAGTCGCTCGCGATGCGCTGGTCGGGCGCGATCGGCCGCGTGGCCGACGTGCTGCGCTAGTCGCGCAAGGTCTCGTTCATGAACACGTAGATCTCGCCCTCCGACCCCGAGCTGGCGTCGTCGGGGTCGTGCCACTGCGGGTCGCCAGCGGCGTAGTCGTCGTCGCCGTCGCCGTCGATGTCGGCCGCGAGCGGGGCGTTGCCGTAGCCCGCGTTGCCGTTGCCGTGGTCGCTGGTGCCGCGGACGTACCCGGCCCACACCGTCTGCTGGTCGTGGGTGCCGGACTGCGTCTCCGACGCGAAGTGCATCATCGTGCCGGAGCCGCCGTTGTCCTCGAAGTACACGATCATGTCGCTGACGTCGTCGCCGGTGAAGTCGCCCATCTGGCGCAGGCCGGCGGCGTCGGCGTAGCTGTCCGACCAGGTGTAGGTGACGGCGGCGTCGCCGGAGGTGTAGCTACCGCGGCCCGGGCCGCCCTCGAGGGCGTAGAGCGCCGTGCCCGAGGCGAAGACCCACAGCTCAGCGTCGCCATCGCCGTCCCAGTCAGGGCCGAGCTGCGAGGCCGTCCCGACGCCCTGGGAGCTGCTGCCCGCCATCAGCGTGGCGCCCACGCTGGTGATGCTGGTGGCGCCCGAGTAGCGCCCGCCCTGGCCCCAGACCGCCCACACCGCGCCGCCGTCGGTGGCGGCCTGGTCGGAGCTGCCGTCGGAGAGCACGAGATCCTGGTAGCCGTCGCCGTCGAGATCGCCGCCCACGGGCGCGTTCCGGTAGAAGGCCTCGCCGGTGCCGTTGACCGTCCAGCGCGCGTCGGCGTTGCCGATCGACTCGTCGCCGCCACTGCCGCCGTAGGCGAGCGCGACGGCGTTGTTGCTCGACTCCGTGTAGCAAGCGACGAGGTCTTGCACGCCGTCGCCGTCGAGATCGATGTCGGTCGCGATGCCGCGTCCCAGCGCGTTGCTCGAGGAGCCGGTGAGCGTGTAGTAAGCGTCGGATGTGTCGCGACCCGACATCGCATCGGGGCCGCTGATGATGTACACCGCGCCCGCGCCCGACGACACGCCCGTGCCGCCCACCGCGAGGTCGTCCACGCCGTCCTCGTCGAAGTCGCCGAGCACGGTGACGAACCCGCCGAGCAGGTCGGAGCTGCCGTCGCCCTCGATGAGCTGGTCGGCGTCGCGCACGTCGCCCGAGGGGGTGGGGTCGTCCTCGGTGCTGTCGTCGGGCAAGTACGGCCCGCCCTCGAAGATCACCACCGCGCCGCCCGAGGTGGAGCTGCTGCTGCTCGCGCCGTAGTAGGGCACGCCGCCCACCACCTCGGCCATGCCGTCGCCGTCGAGGTCGCCCAGGGCCGAGTGCCAGCCGGCCCGATCGTAGTTGTTGCGCCCGGTGTACATGTACTCCGAGGTGCTGAACACCGCGCCGTTGTCGGCGTCGCCGTCGCAGTCGTCGTCCTTGCCGTTGAGTTGCTCCTCGCCCGAGGTGTTGACCTCGGCGTCGTTGTCGTCGCAGTCGCGACCGTCGCCGTAGTCGTCGGAGCGGGAGCCGTCGCCGTCGAGGTCGAAGTCGTCGGCCTCGTCGCAGTCGGTGTCGCGATTGTCGTAGGGCTCGTCGGGGGCGCCCGGGTAGTACTCGGCGTCGGAGTCCTGGCAGTCACCGCCGCCGTCGGCCGCGTCTTCGTTGAACGCGTCGGACTCGTAGCCGTCGCCGTCCTGGTCGTAGTCGGAGCCGCCGTCGCAGTCCTGGTCGATGCCGTCGTACCACACCTCGTAGGCGTCGGGATGCACGGTCACGTCGGTGTCGTCGCAGTCGGTGCCACCGGCATCCTCGAGGTCGTAGCCGTCGCCGTCGTTGTCGGTGAGCGTCACCGCCAGCACCGGGATCTCCACCGTGGGCTCGTCGGGGTCGTTGCTCTCGATCACGATGGCGCTGGCGAACTCCTCGTAGGCCTGCGGCTGCACGCTGAGGGTGATCTGCGCCGTCGAGCCGGCGGTGAGGTGCATCGACAGCGGGTTCACCTGGAAGGGCGAGTCGACGGCGATGCTGGTGATCTCCAGGTCGCCGCCGCCGCTGTTGACCACGGTGATCAGCTCGGTGAGCCGATCGTCGAAGGCCACCTCGCCGAAGTCGACCTCGGTGGTCTGCACCGAGATGTCGGGGTCGCCGCCGACCGTCGCGGTGTCGGTGTCCTTGGTGTTGTCTTGCTCGTTGAGCACGCCGCCGCTGCACGCCATCATCGCGAGCGAGAGAGTGATGGAAAGGACCACGCCGCCTCCGGAACGGCCGACAGGATACCTTGCCGCGCCCGCGCGTGCCGTGCTGATTTCGACACGCGCCGGGACGACCCTCCCTTCCCGCGCAGGAAAGCCCGTGTCCGACCGCCTCGCCGCCGCGCGCGACTACGTCGCGAGGAAGCCCACCGACCGCTTCGGTCTCTACGCGCTCGCGATGGAGTTGCGCAAGGCGGGGGCGCACGCGGAGTGCTTCGCCACCTTCGACACCCTGCTGGAGCACCACCCCAGGTACGGGGCGGCGTTCTACCACTACGGGATGGCGAAGAAGGAGGCGGGCGAGCTCGCCGCCGCCAAGGCGATCTGGACGCGCGGGCTCGACGCCACCCGCGGCTCCGACAGCAAGACCTACGCGGAGCTGGAATCGGCGCTCGAGGGGGAGAGCTAGTTGGTTTTCTCTTGCGCGGGCTGGCGAGCCCGCGCTCACTGGGGGGGGGGGCGGCGCTCGTGATCGCTCGTGCGCGCCTACTTGGCCGGCGACCCCCCTTGCGACGCGACGCCCACCCGTGCCATGATGTCCGGGCACCGGGGACCCCGACATGCTGACCGCGATCCTCCTCCTCGCGCCGCAGGCCCTCGCCGTCGATGCCGACCAGGACGGCTGGCACGCCGACGGGCCGCTGGCCGACTGCGACGACGACTACGAGTCGGTACA
>VGRQ01000049.1 GCA_016875315.1 Deltaproteobacteria bacterium
CTGTGCGCTCGCCGGCCTCGATGACGTCGATGGCGACGGTCTCGGCGAGCTGCTCGTGGGCGCCTGGGGCTACGCCGGGACGGGGGTTGCCTACCTCGTCTCGGGCGGGAGCCTCGCCTCGGGCTCGCTCGGCCGCTTCTCCCGCGTGGCGGGCGAGGCGAGCGGCGACAGCTTCGGCTACGCGCTCGCCGGCTGCCCCGACCTCGACGGCGATGGCTCCGCGGAGTGGCTGGTCACCGCGCTCGATGCGGCCGGCGGTGCCGGGGGCCTCTACGGCTTCGAGGGCGACGCCGTGCCCGCTTCAGCCAGTGCCGCCGACAGCGTGGCCTACGGCGCCAGCACCGACGACGCCCTGGGCGCGACCATCGACTGCGGGGGCGATCTCGACGGCGACGGGCGCGGCGACGTGCTCGCCGGGGCACCGGGAGCCTACTCGGCGCGGGTGTACGACGCCGACCTGGTGCAGCTCGCCACCATCAAGGGCGAGGGTCCTGGCATGGGGCTCGCCCTTGGCCTCCTCGCCGACGTCAACGGCGACAGCCTCGACGACCTGGTCGCTGCCGACCCCCAGTCCGACGCCGCCTACCTGTTCTACGGGGGCAGCCTCGGCGATGTCGATGCGGGCGACGCCGACGTGATCTTCAGCGGCGAGTTCTCGGGTGACGACGCCGGTCGCGCCGTGGTGGGCCTCGGCGACTTCGATGGCGACGGCACCGGCGACCTCGTCGTGGGCGCCCCGGAGAGCGACAGCCCGGGGACGGCTGCCGGCGCGGCCTACCTGGTGTACGGCTCGGCGAGCCTCTCCTCCCTCAACCTTGGCGCCGCCGACGCGGTGATCCGGGGCGAGGGGGCGGGCGATCGCGCCGCCTACACGCTCGATGGCGGCAGCGACGTCGACGGCGACGGCCGCCCCGACCTGCTCGTGGGCGCCTACTACGAGGGCAGCGGCGGCACCGGGGCAGGCGCGGCGTACCTGCTCTACGGCGGGGTCGCGCCTGCCACCAGCCTCTCCGGCGCCGACGCCACCTTCATCGGCGAGACCGCCGGCGACGGTGCGAGCGAGGGCCTGGCCCTCGGCGCCGACATGGACGGCGACGGCACCAGCGAGGTGATCGTGGGCGCCCCGGCCGCCGACTCCAGCGGCGGCGCCGCCGCCGGCTCGACCTACATCATCCTCGGCGGGAGCTACTGAACCTGATGTCCGACCCCCAGTTCGCCCTCGACCTGCGCAAGGCGGCCGTCTCCGCCTGGGACCAGACCTCCGGCCAGCTCCAGGAGGCCTTGCAGAAGCACCTCGTGGTGGCCTTCATGGGCTCCGCCTCCTCGGGCAAGGACAGCGGCATCAAGGCCCTGTTCGGGATCGATTTCGGTGACATCAGTCCCGTCCCCGGGAGCACGCGCGAGCTCCGCGCCGCCAAGCTCGACGCCGACGGCCAGGTGATGCTGCTCAACGCCCCGGGCTTCGGCGACGTGCGCGAAGACGTCGACGCCGTCGCGCGGCAGGCCGTCGAGATGGTCGACATCTTCGTGTACGTGGTCAACGCCGAGGGTGGCGCCACCGCCGACGAGCGACGAGATCTCGAGTGGATCCGGAAGCTTGGGCGCCCAGTGCTCGTGTGTCTCAACAAGATCGATCTCATCCGGCCGAGCGAGCGCCAGGGCTTCGTGGCCGCCACCCTCGCGCAGCTGGGCGTGGAGCCGAAAGACTCGGTGATCACCGCGTTCGCGCCCCATCCCAAGCTCTCCCCCGAGCCCATCGGCGTGGAGTACGTGATCGACTGGGTGGGCCGACGCCTCGAGGAGTCGGGCAAGACCCTGCTCTTCGCCAAGTACCTGCGCAACAAGGCCGCCGCCTGCGAGCCGATCATCCAGGCCGCCGCCAAGACGGCGAGCATCGCCGGCGCCGTGCCGATCCCCGGTGCCGACATCGCGGCGGTGACCGCCATCCAGGTGAAGCTCATCCGCGACATCGCCACGGTCCACGGCCAGGCCCTCGACAAGGACATGGTCGCCTTCATCCTGGCGGAGCTCTTGGCCGGCGGCATGCGCGGCTTCGTGCGCTGGGGCGTGGAGGGGCTCAAGGCGGCCGGCTGGGTGCCGGGCGGGCAGTTCGCCGAGGCGGCGATCCTCGCGCTCTCCGCCACGGTGGCCGGCGCCACCACCTACGGCGTGGGCAAGGCCACCGTCGCGTGGATCCAGAGCGGCAAGAAGCTCGACGGCGACGCGCTCCGTGCCGCCTTCGACGTGGCCGCCTTCGCCTGGAAAGACCGCTCGGTACCCGCCGCGAAAGCCCCGTGAGCCGGGCCGAGCGCGGCAGCGGCATCGAGGCGCGGTTCATCGACGACCCGCTCGAGCTCTTGCTGTCAAAGGCGCATCGCGACGAGATCGTGCCCCTGGCCGAGCTGCTCGGCGTGCCGCACCGCGAGATGGGCATCGGCCTCGTCGCGCGGAACTGCGCGCGCATCACGCGGCGGCTCGCCACGCACGGCATCGCCAACGCCGCGCTCCGTGGCGGCGAGGGGCCACCCTATGCCGAGGTGCTGGCCGGGATCGGGGCGCGCCAGGCCATCGACGGCGACTTCGAGGCCGCCGAGCTGCAGGTGGTGCGCGGCGCCGCCGCGGCGGCCTGGGCCCGATTGCGGCCGGAGGATCGCCGGCAGTTGTGGAGCGACTTCGGCCTCGCGGGCGAGCCCGTCCCCGGCGACGGCGCCACCGCCATGGCGCGCGCCGAGGAAGCGCTCGGCGAGGTCAACTTCGGCTACCGCATCACCAACGCGCGGCTGCCGCCAGGCAAGACCGCCGCCATCTCGATCTTCGCCGTGTTCATGCTCTCGCCGGCCGGCTGCGTGCTCCGGCCCTTCATGATCCCCTTCTTCCCGCTGTTCGCGTGGTGGGCCTTCCGGCCCGACCCGGCGCGGCTCGGGGTGGCGGTGATGCACGTGGCGCGCCTGCGCCAGCTCGTCACGCGGCGGGTGACGATCGGCCTCGTGGGCTCGCCCTCGACCGGCAAGGACGCGGGGATTCGCGCGCTGTTCGGCATCGACAGCGGCAACATCTCGCCGGTGGCGGGCAGCACCACGAAGGTGAGCATCCAGCGCGTGCCCGGGGCCACGGCGCTCTACGTCGTCAACACCCCGGGGCTCGGCGACGTGGTGGAGTCGGTCACCGACGAGGCCAAGCAGGTGCTGGGTCACATCGACGTGTACATCTACGTGGTCAACGCCAACGGGGGCGTCCAGGAGCGGGAGCAGGCCGACTACCAGGCCTGCGTCGCCTCGGGGAAGCCGGTGCTCGCCGTGGTCAACAAGATCGACACCATCGAGAGCGACGACGCCCTGTCGCGACTGCTCGAGCACGCGCGAAAAGCGCTCGGCGCCCCGCCCGAGGCGTGCTTGCCGGTGGCCTTCGACCCGCTCCCGCAGCTTGCCGAGGCGCCCCTGGGGCTCGACGCGGTGCGAGCGTGGCTGCGAGCACGGCTGGTGGAGGCCGGGAAGGAACCCAGCGAGATCCCGAGTTTCGGCGCTACCCCCGCATCCTCGGCCGGGTGAGCAGGGGTCGAACCTGGATGCTCCCGAGCCCGGTGGCCGGGCCCGGTCGACAGAACAGGAAACCCTGCATGCGGGTGACGCCCAACACGATCAGCGCCTCGCGCTGGCTGGGATCCTCGATGCCGTTGGCGGCCACGCCACGGGGCATGCTCGCCGCCATCGCCACGGCCTGGCGGGCGGTGGCCTCGGCGTCGTCGTCGTGGAGCAGTCGCGACATCAGCGCGGGGGGCAGTTTGAGCCCGTCCACGCCTAGGCCAGGAGGGAGCGCGAGCGCGTCGATGCCCACGTCGTCGATCACCACGGCGGCGCCCCGCTCGCGCAGGCGCTCCAGGTTGGCGCGCCCGGTGGCATCGAGCCCGTGCGCAGTCTGCATCGCAAGCTCGATGTCCACGCTGCCGGGGTCGACGCGGCCGCGGTCGAGGATGCCCAGCAAACGCTCGGCGAAGCCCGCGGTCGCCAGCTGCCGCGGCGAGCAGTTGTGGTACGCGCGGAAGCCAGGCCACGCCTCGCGCCATGGGGCCATCTCGCGGCAGGCGGTGGCGGTCACCCACTCGCCGAGCTCCAGCACCTCGCCGGAGCGATCCGCCATCGGCAAGAACTCCGAGGGCGGCACGGTGCCGCGATCGGGGTGGTACCAGCGCACAAGCACCTCGGCGCCCAGCGGTGCCCCGGTGAGCACGTCGTACTGCGGGTGGTAGTAGGGCACGAACTCGCGGCGAATGATCGCCTCGTGTAGCAGGGCCTCGGGCGTCTCCCGCGGCGTGTAGTGTCGTGGCTCAGGCGCCATCGTTCCCTCTTCACCCTCTCAGTCGGCATCCGCGAGTCGCGAGTTGAGGAGATCTCAGCCCCTCGGTGCGCTTGACCGAGGCTTCATCGACCAGGTGAAGACAAAGCGTGCGACCTCCGTGCCGTCGTCCATCGTTCCCACGGTTTCCAAGGCGATTGTTCTCGCCTCGCCCGACGCCTTGGCCTCCGAGATCGCGCGGAACACCGCCTCGCCACCATCGCAGCGGAAGGTGGCGAGGCCGGTGGCCTTCTTTCCGTAGCTGGCGCGCATGTCGATGATGAGCGTGGACATCGCCACGCCGGCGTCTTCCGCGGCCAGCAAGACCAGGGCGCCCGTGGAGAGCTCGGCCGCCATCGCGAGGGCGGCGAAGTAGGTCGACCGGAAGGGGTTCTGGCTTCGCCAGCCGTAGGGCACGCTGGTGACGCAGTGCCCGGTGGTGATCTCGCGGAGTCGCACGCCGCACCACCACGCGGCAGGCAGCTTCACGAGGAGCCAGAACCAGAGGGCGAATGGATTGCTGATACGACGGCGCATCGTCTCGGCGCGGGGGCTGAGCGTCATGCGGCGCGGCTATCGCACCGGCGGCAGCCGTCGCGACCACCAGCGGAACAAGTCCTCGCGGCCCGGGCTCATTGCCCGGCCGAGAGCGATGAGGGTGTCGCGATGGTATCGGCCCTCGACGAGCTCGGCCGCGAGTGCCCGGGCGTGGGCCGACACCGGGAGCATCGGCAACTCGCGGAGCTGCGCGGCGGACAGCTTGATCGCGTCGAGCGACAGGGCCGAGCCGAGGGCGCGACCCAGCGCCCACGCGGTGCTCGAGGGCGCGAGCAGGACCGCGAGCAGGTGCGCCAGGTCGACGCCCCGCGGGCGCACCACCAGCACCGGGGTGATCCCCACGCAGCGGCCGCCTGGATCGGGCGCCGCCTCGATCACCGGGGTCTGGGTGGCCACGAGCAGCTGTGACCCGGTGCGCGCGCGCTGCCGGGGGTGGAGTGCCGTCACCGGCACCGTGGGACGGCTCCAGCGCTGGCGGTGGATGGTGGCCGGCACCTCGCCCCAGCGCAGGCGGCCGGGATCGACGAGCCCGCTGGTCACCACCCGCAGCCCCGGGCCATCCTCGCGCACGTGTCCCTGGAGGGCGTAGTACTCGTCGCGGAAGTCGGCCTCTACCGTGGCCACGTCGCCGAGCACGGCACCGGTCGCGGCTACCAGCGGCGGCGCCGCGTCGCCGGCGGCGATGAGGCCGGGGCCGTGGGAGAGCGCGCCCTGGTCGACCACGACGGGCGGGATGCCCCGCAGCCGGGTCGTACCCTCGCCGGGCGCGTACACGCTGGCGACAGTGGCCCAGCCCACCTCGGGAAAGGCGCCGCCGGGGAGGGTCCACGCCCAGCGCGGCGACGGCGTGGCTGCTCGCAGCGCGGCGGAGTCGCGCGCGGCGTAGGCCGAGGCGGGGAGCACGATCCCCACCACCGGGCAGGAGCGCAGGCACTCGGCGAGGAATACGACGCTGATGTCGGTGTAGGCGCCCACGAGATCGCCGTGTCGCGACCGGACTCGGGCGGCGAGCTCCGGGCTCGTTGCCGTGAGTGACTTGAGCCGGTTGAGGAAGGGGGGGTTGGTGAGCACGACCTCGGCCGCCGGCCACGACGAGGCGAGCGCGTCGCCCACGACGATCAGCCTCTCCAGCTCGCGACACTCCTCGCGGCCGAGTCTCGCCGCGAGCGCGACCTGGGCCCGCGCCAGGTCGACCGCCAGCGGATCGAGGTCGATCCCGCGCAGTTGTCGCCAGGGCAGGCCGGCGCGCAGGGCGGCGAGCAGGAAGGCCCCGGCACCGCAGGCCGGGTCGAGCAGCACCGCGCCGGGACTTGCTCGCGATAGTGTCGCGACGGCAAGGTGGTCGGCCACGGCCGGCGGCGTGTAGTAGGCACCCAGGGCCCTGCGGCGCGGATGGCCCAGCTCCAGCACCCGGCCGGGCTCGGGGAGCGGGGGGAGGGGAGGCCCGTGGCGGCGGACCGGATCGAAGAGCGCGAGCCCGGTCTGCGCCCAGTGCCGATCTGCCTCACCCACCGCCATGGCGAGGGCGTGCGCGAGGCCGGCCTCGCCACTCGCCGACAGCCAACCGCGGTAGGCCCTGGGCAGCTTCACGATCCCGCTCCTACCGCGATCTCCGGGGTTTACAAGATGGCTCGAACGTGGCAAGCTCAGGGCCCTTGCCCCGCGCCCTGCCCCTCGTGTTCCTGCTGGCCTGCGAGCCGAGCGCCGAGGGCTCGGGCAACGGTGGCGTGGGCCTCGATCTCGCGCTGGGCGCCGATGCTGCGGTGGCCGGCGAGGCGCTTGGCTTCACGACGGTGTTGCACCTCGAAGACGGCACGGAGGTGGCGGTGGCGCCGGAGATGGTGTCCGACGCGGAGCTCCACCTCGCCACCCGCTGGACGGCCGCGGGCGCGGGCGAGATCGTCCCGACGGCGGCTGGGATCCACCTGGTCACCGCGGCGGCCACCTGGCAGGGAAAGACCTACTACGACACGGCCTGGCTGGTGGTCTCCCGGGCCGAGGCCGCCTCGCTCGACCTCGCGCTCTCCGGCGTGCAGGTGGGCGCGGGCGAGCCTCTCAGCTTCGACGTGAGCGCCTTCGACGCCTTCGGCAACGAGGTCGACGACGCCGACGTGATCCTCGCCGCCAGCTCGCCCGACGTCGTCATCGCCGACCCGCGCATCGCCTCCGGGGTTCCCGGTATCTACGCTGTCACCGCCTCGGTCGACGCCCTGTCCGACCGCGAGGAGTTCCGCGTCGTGGCCGGCGAGGCCGAGTACATCGACCTGTCGTTGTCGACCACCGACCTCGAGGTGTACGAGACCGCCATCGCCACCGCCTACGTGAAAGACGCGTACGGCAACACCCTCGACGCCTCGCCCGAGATCAGCGTGAGCGGCACCGCCGCCGTGGTGCAGGCCGGCCCCAACATCACCTTCCCCGAGGAAGGCTGGTACACCGTCACCGCCACGCACGAGGATCTCTCGGCGGCGGTGGGGCCCTTCCTCATCGACAGCACCGGTCCCGACCTCGAGATCTACGAGCCGGAGCGCGCCGACTGGGAGCTCAACTCCTCGGCGCTGATGTCGGGCAAGGTCACCGACCGCTGGAGCGACGTCGCCGTGCTCACCGTCAACGGCGACCCGGTGCCGGTCAATGGCGACGGCAGCTTCACCCACACCCTCGACTACGCCTTCGGCCTCAACGTCGTCGACACCTACGCCGAAGACATCGACGGCAACAGCGCCAACGACACGCGGAGCGTGCTCGACGGTCCCTTCGCCGCGCGGGGCTCCGGCATCGGCAACGGCATCGTCGCCCGGGTGAACGAAGATGGCTTCGACACCATCGAGGGCCTCGGCGAGTCGCTCCTCGCCGACTTCGATCTCGCCTCCATGCTCACCAACCCGGTGGTGAGCATGGAGGAAGAAGACTGCTACGACATCATCTTCGACGAGATCTGCGTCACCTGGTACGCCATCGACATGTACGTGTGGAACCCCTCGATCGGGGCCACCGACATGGAGCTCGACCCCACGGCCGGCGGCTACATCGACACCACCTTCACGGTGTACGACCCCTACATCGAGTGGGAGATCGACGCGACGCTGGTCTTCGTCGACATGAGCGCCGAGGGCACGGTCTACGCCGACAGCATCACCGCCAACATGGACCTCTACCCCTACGTGTCGAGCGGCGTGCTCGGCATCAGCGTGGGCGCGGTGGATGTCACGTCGTCGAACTTCACCTTCTACTGGGACTCGTGGATCTACGACCTGATGTCGTGGTTTGGCCTCGATCTCTCGTCGATGGTGCAGTCGCTGATGGAAGACGCGGTGGAGAGCGCCATCACCGACGAGGTGCCGGCCGCCATCGAAGATGCGCTGGCCGACCTCGAGATCGCGACCTCCTTCGACGTGGGCGGCGCGACGGTCGACCTCGTGGCGGAGCCCTTCGCGGTGTCGGTCGACGACCTCGGCCTCACGCTCAGCCTCGCCACCTACGTCGACCCGCAAACGTGGGTGCATGAAGACGAGGGGCTCGGATCGCTCTACGCGGCCTACAGCATTCCCAGCTACACCAGCGCCTCGCCGGGCTTCCAGGTGAGCATCGGCGAGGACTTCCTCAACCAGGCGATGTACGCCTTCTGGGGCGCCGGGGTGCTCGATCAAGACCTCGGCGGCGGCGACCTCGGCCTCGACCTCGGCGGCTTCGGCGACATCCTCGGCATCAGCGATCTCCACATCACGACGAAGGCGCTCTTGCCGCCGGTGATCCTGCCCGGCACCGGCACCTCGATGATGGACATCCAGATCGGCGACCTCGAGCTCTCGCTCTACGACGGCGAGGCGGTCGACGAGAACCTGCGGATGCGGGTGTACGTCACCATCCTCGGCGGCCTCGATCTCGACGTCAGCGACGGCCTGCTCGCCCCCACGCTGGGCGACACCGAGGTGCGCTTCGACGTGGTGGTGCCGGCGGCCAACACCGTGGCCAGCCAGGACACCGAGGATCTGCTCGAGGCCCTCATTCCCCTGTTGTTGCCCTCGCTCACCGGCGCCATCGGCGAGATCCCCATCCCCGAGATGGGCGGCTTCGGCATCAGCATTGGCGCCCTGCGCCTCGACGGGCCGGAGAACGGCTTCGTCACCGTGGATGCCGACCTGAGCCTCTAGGCCGGCCGCTCAGGGCGAGGGCAGGGTGTCGGGGCTCTCCCACCACTCGAGGTAGCTGAAAACGGTGCCGATGCCCGAGGTGGCCCGCCACACGGTTTGGCTGTCGGCGTCGAGCCTCTGGATCTGCCCGGCCGTGCTCCACAGCGCCACCACGTCGCCGCCCGGCAGCGCGGTCACGTCGCCGAGCCCGAGGAGGTGCAGGCCCTGGTCAGAGGTGAACTCCCAGGTCTCGGCGGCCACGCCAGCCTCTCGGTCGAACACGTATCTCACCAGCCGCGACACCTCGGCGCTCGACTCCCGGTTGTCCATCCCGAGCAGGGTCTCCTCGTCGATCCAGCGGAAGCCGTGGGGGTAGCTGGGCTGGGTGCCGAGCACCAGCGCCAGGTCTGAGCCCTCGCCGAGGAGGGTCTCCACGAGCGCGCCGCTGCCGCGATCGACGGCGATGTACTGGCCGGGGTTGCGCAGGCTCACCCAGTAGCGATCCCGCGCCGCGTCGTATTGCAGCACGTTGGCATGCACGATGGAGCCGTTGATCTCGAGCTCGAAGTCGTTGAAGTCGAACCAGTCGAAGGCACTCCACACCTGCCGGGTGGCGCCGCTCGGGTCGCGTTCGACAATGACGTCGCCGAAGCGCACGACCCCGTCGAGCACGCGTTCCTCGTAGGCGAGCCAGGCGAGGCTGCCGTCGGGGAGCTCGACGAAGTCGTGGTGGGCGCCCACGGTGGCGATGCTCTCGAGCATCGCGCCGTCGTAGGCCACCCGGTAGATGTGCATGGCGGCGTCGGGGTCAGTGCCGATGCCCGAGGTGGCATTGACGAGGAGGCTGCGCCCGTCGCGGGCGCGGTGCACGCGGGTGACGATCGCCGTCGGGTCTGTCACGGCCCACCACCACACCGGCACGCCGCCGGCATCGTAGATCACGGCCCAGGGCGTGGTGGTGATGGCACCGGTGGCGAAGTAGCCGCCGTTGCGGGTGTTCTCGTCGACCACCAGGGGCTCGAGCGTGTCGGGAAGGCCGCCGGTGGACAACTCCGCGCAGTCGCTGGTGTCGGTCTCGCCCTCGACCACGAGCTCCACCCGGAAGCAGTAGCGCGTGGCCGGGTGGAGCCCGAGCGTCACCGCCCGCCACGTGCCGTCGTCGCCAAGCTCGGCCGGCCAGCGCAGGAACTCGGCGCCCTCGTCGTCGAGCGCCACCAGCGACACGCTGTCCGCCTCGCCGAGCCACGTGGCCTTCACCACGGTGGGGACCTTCCGCGAGAGGGTCAGGGCCGGCGCGTCGCTCCCCGTGGCCGTGCAGGCGGCGGCGAGCATCAGGGCGGGTAGCAAGCGCACGGCTGCATGCTACGCCGCCGCCTGCTCGCTGGGTAGTGGAGTGACAGACGTCCGTCGGGCCGGCTGACGGCCGTCGGGGGCATCTTGCCGGGAACCAAGGTAGAACCGTCGGCACGGGGGATGCATGGACCGGGGCCGGAGGTCATCCATGTTCTTCTCCCTCTCCCTGTCCTGGTCTCTGGCCCACGCCGCCGTCTCTTGTCCCTCGCCCCTGGTCGATGCCAACGTGCTCGACGACGACCTTGCCCCCGACGGCAGCGCCTACGTGCTCGCCGCCGACGAGGAGGTCGTCTGCTGGTGGATCGTCGACGAGCACGACACCGCGCGGCTCGTGCACCGCTGGCTGGTGTCGGAGCGCTACCCCACGCGCATCGAGGTGCTGCCCGACGACCGCGCGGTGCTGGTGATGAGCGACCTGCGCCTCCAGGTGCGCCACCCGGGCGACAAGTCCTACCGCAACCTCGACCTGTACCTGCCGGGCATGCCCGCGCTGGTGCTCGGGCACGCCCGCCGCGACTGGCTGGCGGTGACGGTCAATCGCGACGAGGCCTCGGCCCTTGTCCTGCTCGTGGACATCGATCGCGAGCGCACCCTCGCCTCGGTGGCCTTGCCGAGGGAGAACCTCGCGCTCTCCTTCGTGGAAGACAGCGACGCGGTGTGGGTGGACGGGGCCCACGCCCTCGCGCTCGACGAGTCGGGGATCAGCGTGCGCGGGCAATCGCCTCGATGACCGCCTCGATCTCGTAGGGAAAAGCCGCCGCGTTGCCGCTGACGCGCATCCACCCCGCTCTCCCCTCGCTCGGCCGGAAGTCGGCGCGGATGCCCTGCCGCGCGAGCGCCTCGTTGACCCGCGGCCCGTCGTCGACCTCCACGCACACGAAGGCGGCCCGCCGCGCCGAGGGCCAGTCGCCGCGCACGCGGAGGCCGTGACTCGAGGCGGCGAGGAGCGCCGTGTCGACGAGGCCTTGCGTGACCCGCCGCGCCCGGCGCACCGCCGCGCCGAGGTCGCCGCCGGCCGAGGCCGCGAGGGTGGCGAGCTCCCCCAGCAACATCGCCATTCCCATCACCGTCGGCGTTCCCGTGCGGAAGCGCGTGCCGTCGTCGGCTCGCACGACGGCCCCCTTCTCGAACGCGAATGGGTCACGATGGTTCCACCAGCCGGTGCGGCGCGGGATGAGCTGGGCAAGGAGCCGTCGCGACATGTACATGAAACCCGCCCCGGTGCCGCTGCGGAGCTGCTTGTGGCCGGCGGCCACCACCACCACGTGGTCGCCGAGGGCAGCCACGTCGATCGGGACGGTGCCGGCCGTCTGGTAGGCGTCGAGCAGGAGGATCGCGCCGGGCGCGCGCTCGCGCAGCGCGGCGGAGAGCGCGGGGAGGTCTTGAAGCCAGCCCGACTCGAAGAGGGCGTGGGAGATGGAGAGCACGCGCACGCCGGGGTGGAGCGCGTCGACGAGGCGCCCGGTGGGCACCGCGCCGTCCTCGTCGGTGGGCACCTCCACCAGCGTGCCGCCAGTGTTCTGCGACCACTGGTGGTGAACGTAGTGGCCGGTAGTGAAGTGCCCGCGGGTGTACACCAGCGTGCCGCCGTCGATGCACTCGAGCACGGCGGACAGGGCGTCAGACGCGTTGGGGAACCAGGTGACGTCGCCGTGATCGAGGTGGCCGCCCACCAGCGCGGCCACGCGCTCGCGGTACTGGTCCATCACCCTCACCCACTGGCCCTCGTCCCAGGTGCCGATGCCGTGGCGACCGAGCTGGGCGAGGTGGTCGGCCACGGCAGCGGGGCCGGCCACGGAGGGCACGCCCATCGAGTGCGAGCAGGCGTAGATGCCGAGGTCGAGCCCGGGGAAACAGTCGCGGAAGTCGAGGTCGGCCTCGTCGAGCCCGAGCTTGCGCGCGCGCTGGCGGCGGCGGCGTGCGGGCGAGGTGGCCTCGGGGACGAGGCTGGGCACGGCGGCGCCGCGGATCTCGTAGGGCGTGCGCGCGGCGAGCAGGCGGTCGAGGGTGGCGTGCCAGGGGTGGGCGAAGGCGGCAAGCTGGGCGTTGACGACGTCGCGGGCGGCGGGGTCCATGGGCCCGTGCCTAACGGGCGCGGGATAGCCGGGGCGCCGTGCGCGTGCGCTTCTTCAGCTACTTCTACCCGCCGTGTATCGGCGGCGGCGAGGTGATCCTCCAGCACCAGGCCGAGGAGCTGGCGCGGCGGGGCCACGAGGTACACGTCCACACCACGCCCTTCACCAACATGGACGGGTCTACCCAGGTTGAATGCGGTGAGTTTGTCGAGGGCGGCGTGCATGTCTACCGGCGGCCCTCGCGCTGGGCGCCGGGACGCAACCCCCTGGAGAAGAACGCCGTCACCCCCGACTTCCTGCGTGACAGCTGGCTCGCGGCCGACTTGCTGGTGTGCGTGGGCTACCCCTCCTTGCACCTCGACCTGCTGTCGGCGCGGTGCGCGGCCACGGGCACGCCGCTGGTGGTGCAAAACTACATCACCGCCGATTTCTTGAGGGAAATCCTCGATGGTGCCGGAGGGGTGAACAAGCGGCTACGCGCGGCCTACTGGCGCCGCTGGGTGCGCCCCTTGCTGTCGCGCGCCAGCGTGGTGATCGCCGACTCGCCCGCGGCCACGGCGGCGCTTTCTTCCGAGCTCGGCCTCGACAACGTGCGCACCCACATCGGCATGGCGGTGGATCCCGCCGAGTTCGACGCAGTCACGCCCGCCCGGCGCCGCGCGCTGCGCGAGAAGCTGGGCCTCGGCAGCGCGAAGCTGGTGGTCGCTCCCTCGCGCCTGTCGCGACAGAAGGGGGCCGACCTGCTGGTGGACGCCTTCCTTCCCCTGGCGCGGGACGGCTGGAAGCTGGTGATCGCCGGGCCGGTCAACGAGCCCGAGTTCGCGGCGACGGTGCGCGAGGCCGCGTTGCCGTGTCGCGACATCGTCATCACGGAGTTGCCCCGGGAGGAGCAGGTGGCGCTCATCGCCGAGGCATCGATCGTCGCGCTGCCCTCGCGAGGGGAGACCGTGGGTGGCGTCGTGTTCGAGGGGATGTACGCCGGCGCGCTCTGCATCGTGAGCAGCGCGGTGGAGGCGGCGCGCGACGACTACTTGCAAGACGGCGAGAACGGCCTGCTCGTGGAGAGCGAGAGCGTGCCCGCGCTGCGATCGGCGCTGTCGCGGGCCATGGCCGAGCCCCTCTCGGCGGTCCGCGCCGCCGGTCGCCGCCTGGTCGAGACGCGCTTCACCTGGCCTGCGAGCGTCGACCGCCTGCTGGAGATCTACCCCCGTGCCTGAGCTGTCCGTCGTCATCCCGACCTTGAACCGGGGCAAGCTGTTCCACGACACGGTGCGGCAGGTGCTCGCGCAGGACTGTCGCGACTTCGACCTGTGGGTGATCGACCAGTCCGACGCCGAGGGGCGCGCCGCCAACGAGGCGCTGGTGGCCGCGCTCGACGACCCGAGGCTGCACTACGTCCACGTGGCGAGGAAGAGCCTGCCCAACGCGCGCAACGAGGCGCTGGCGCGCGTCGACTGCCGGGTGGTGCTCTTCCTCGACGACGACGTGATCCTCATCCACCCCGACTTCCTCCGCGCCCACGCCGACAACTACGCCGACGCGCGGGTGGGCGGCGTCACCGGGCGCATCGTGGAGCGTTTCGTCCGCCCCAACGTCGACCACGTGGCCGCCCACCTCAGCGCCGGCGGGCGCACCCTCACGAACATGTGGGGCACCGAGAAGCAGGAGATCCTCGGGCTCAAGGGCGCCAACATGAGCTACCGCATCGAGGCGGTACGGCAAGTTGGCGGCTTCGACCGCAACTACATCGGCACCGCCCTGCTCGAGGACACCGACTATTCCTGGCGCGTGCATCGCGCCGGCTGGAAGCTCGTGTACGAGCCCCGGGCCGAGCTGGTACACCTCAGCTCGCCCACGGGCGGCGTGCGGGTGGAAGACGCGCTCCGGGGCGAGAAGTGGCGCTTTCGAAGCACTGGTTACTTCGTGCGCAAGCACCGTGGCTGGCCCGGCGTGGCGAGGGCGATGGCCACTTTCGGCGCCATCGCGCTCGCGCGGGCGGCGCGCTGGCGCGACCCCTCGGTGGTGAAAGTGCTGATGGATGCAATGAAGGAGGGGGTTGGCGCGTACAAGGAGGGTCCCGACCAGGAGATCCCTCGCCTGCCATGAAACGTCCGCTCCGCCGTGTTTCCCGTCTCGCTCGCCGTTTCCCCGCGAGGCTCGCGCTCCTCGCGTGGCGCGGCTATGGCATCTTCCTGTGGTGGATGATCCTGCCGCTGCGGCTCCTCGCCCGGCTGGCGCGCGCTAGACTCGCGGTGTGAACCGCCGCCAGTTCGTCGCTTGTTCGCTCGCCGCGCCGATCCTGCTCGGGACCACGGCCGAGGGCGACAGCCCCGCCCTCGACCGGGTGAGCGGCGTGCTCCCGCCCCCTGGCGCCCTCGCGCGCGGCAACCGCCACCGTCCCGGCGACCCCTGGGGGGCCTTCCTCGGCGCCCTGGCGCTCCGCCCGGGCGGCACGCCGGTGAAGGACTACCGGGGCCGGGAGATGGCCATCGAGCCCCTCCGCGTGGTGGACATGCCGCTCGTCCCCGGCGACCTGCAACAGTGCGCCGACTCGATCCTCCGCCTGCGCGCCACCTGGATGCGACAGTCGGGCTACGACCCAGCCTTTCGCTACACAAACGGCTGGAAGTCCGCGTGGTCGGCGTGGAAGGCGGGCGACCGTCCGGTGCTGAAAGACGAGAAGGTGGAAGTGCGACACACGGGCGTGGTCGATGATTCTGACAGCAACTTCGAGAAGTGGATGGTCGACCTCTTCACCTACGCGGGGACGATCTCGCTCAAGCGCGACACCGTCCGGGTGAACGAGGCGGGCGAGTTCGACCATGCCGCGATCGAGCCCGGCGACGTGGTGATGTTCGCCGGGTCGCCGGGCCACGCGGTGCTGGTGCTCGACGTGGCCTGGAGCCGCGAGAAGATCTGGGTGCTCGTTGGGCAGGGCTTCATGCCCGCGATGGACTTCCACCTCTGCCCGGGGCCCGAGGGCGGGTGGTTCCACGTGGGCGGGGAGTACCTCGAGACGAGCCCGCTGTCGGTGCCCTGGAGCGGGCTGAGGCGCTTCAAGGGGGTGGAGTAGATGCGGTGATCGAGCGGGCGCGCGCGGTGAGGCGGCGGGCGCTGGCCGGGGCTGGCCCTCGTCCCTTCCTGAAGTGGGCCGGTGGGAAGGGCCAGCTCCTCGCAGAGTTGATCCCCCGCGTGCGGGCCGGCCTGGGGGAGGGCGGGTACCACGAGCCCTTCATCGGCGGTGGGGCTCTGTTCTTCGAGCTGGCGCGGCTCGGGGCCTTGCCCGGGCGGGTGACCATCTCCGACGCCAACCCCAACCTCGTCGACACCTACGTTGCGGTGCGCGACGAGGTCGACGCGGTGATCGACCGCCTCCGCGAGCACAAGGCGCGTCACGATGAGGCGCACTACTACGCCGTGCGCGCCAGCCGCCCGCGGGGAACCGCGGAGCGGGCCGCGCGGGTGATCTACCTCAACAAGACGTGTTTCAACCCGCCGTATTCGCCCTGTCGGCCCGAGAGCGGGCTCGGGTGGCGCCGCGGGGCGCCGCCACCGTGATCGAAAGCGCTTTGTTTGGCGCGGCGGT
>VGRQ01000050.1 GCA_016875315.1 Deltaproteobacteria bacterium
GGCGCGGCCAGCTCCGCTCGAGCGCCGGCGCCTCGGTGGAGAAGCTCCAGGACACCGCGGCCTCGAGCGCGGTGCCGTCGAGGGCGGCGGTGCCGCCCGGCACCGTGCAACTGTACTCGGTGGCAGCGGGGAAGCGCCCGCCGGTGGGGACGATGACGGCGGTGCTGGTGCCTGCCCAGCGCATGCGGCCGTCGATGGCTGGCGCGCAGCTCACCGGGACCGACTCCGCCAGCGCGGCGAGGGCCACCATGGGGCGGTCGAAGATCACGGCGACTTGCGATGGTTCCCGGCCGGCTCCCTGCGGCGCGATCGCCAGGACCTGGAGCCCGCTCCCGGTGGGCGCCATGGGCACCAGCTCGCCGCGCCGAATCGCGGGGATCTCCGGCGCCCCGTTGACCTCGGCGACCGCCAGCGTAGTGGCCGGGTCGGTGAGCACGCTGGCGGCGAGCTCGGCCACCGGGTCGCTGCCGGGGCAGCTGCTCGCGCAGCCAAGCACTGCGGCGGTGGCGACGAACGCGGAGAGTGCGAGCGAGACGCGGGGTAGGGTCATGCCAGCTCCGACATGCAAGGGGCTTGCCCGCGCCCCTAGCCAGCGAGCTTGCCAACAAATGGTCGCTTGGGACGGCGGCTTGCTTCTTGTATTTCGGGGCGGCGGATCAGGCATCGATCAGCGCGTGGCAGAGCACGTGCATCTCGCGGGCATGCCCGAGAACAGCCGCCTCCCAGCGGGCCTCGCGCGGCGCAAAAGCCGCTCGCATCGCCGCCTTGGCAGGGTGATCGGGGTGGGCGGTGCCCCAGTGGTGGAGGCGGTTCTCGGCCCGTAGCCCGGCCAACACCTGGAGGTTGGGCTGGGTGCCGAACTCGCAGGTGAGGCCGTCGTAGCGCACCCCCGGCAGCTTGGCCTGGAGGAAGGCCGTCATCCCGCCGCGGATGGCGTAGGCGCTCGCGTCGTTGGCGTCCCAGGTGCGCACGCCCTCGCCCATCACGCGGCGCACCCGGGCGGCGGCGCTCGCGTCGACGGACGACTCGAGGAGCACGGTGCGGTCACCGTACTGCCCCAGCGCCGAGTGCCAGTCCACGTGGACGACGCGCTCGCGACACGACAGCCGCTCGACGAGCAGCTTGGCCACCGCCCGCGGGCCGGCTTCCATCTGCTTGCCGCCGAAGAACAAGCCGCGGTCGAACTCGTACTGCCCCGAGACGATCGCGTTCCTCATCGCGCCGTAGCCCTGGGTGGCCATGGCCCAGGCCGCGTGGAGCCAGAAGAGGTCGATTCCGCCGGGCGCCGTGGCCGGGTTGAGCAGGCCGTCTAGCCGCGCGTAGGCCGCCGGCGCCCCCGCGTACTGCTGCCCATCCAGCAGGAAGTTCCGGTTGAGATCGACGTTGTTCTCGTTGACTCGTCGCAGGTGGCGCCAGCCGTAGGGGTTGAGGCCGTGAACGTACATTGTCGCGACATCCGACCCCAATTCGAGCGTCTCGAGCTGCGCCGCCCCGCCGCCGAAGCCCTCGATGCCGTGCAGTCCGCTGGTGTAGAGGAGCACCCGCGCGGCATCGGCCGGGCCGACCCAGGCCCAGTCGATGCCCAGGTCGTCGCCAAGGTCGATCGTCCCGGCCTCGTGCTCCCGCGTGGCCTCGCGGAACCGCTCGCGGGCCTCCGCGTAGTCAACGCTGAATCTCCTCCCGGTGTCGCTCATGCTACGGAAGATAGCGCGCTCGGTCCCATGCTCTCCGCCGTCATCATCACCCGCGACGAGGCCGACCGCATCGAGGCCTGCCTCCGCTCTCTCGCCTTCTGCGACGAGGTGCTGGTGCTCGACAGCGGGAGCACCGACGATACCGTCTCGCGGGCGCGCGCGCTGGGGGCGCGGGTGGAGCAGTCGGACTGGCCGGGCTTCGTGGCGCAGAAGAACCGTGCGCTCGCGGCGGCACGGGGGGACTGGGTGCTGAGCGTCGATGCCGACGAGACAGTGAGCGACGCTCTCCGCGAGGCCATCGCGCGCGAGCTCGCGGCGCCGCGGGCAGAGGCCTACCGCGTGTGCCGTCGCAACGTGTACCTCGGTCGCCCGCTGCGCGGAGGGCTGGCCTGGCCGGATCGCCGGGTGCGCCTCGCGCGTCGCGACAAGGCCCGGTGGGAGGGGCGGGATCCGCACGACGTGCTCCTCGTCGACGGCGTCGTGGGCGACCTGGCTGGGGAGCTGGTCCACGTGCCCTACCGGTCGCTGGGCGACCATCTCGCGCGCATCGAGCGCTACACGCAGATCGACGCGCGCGACGGCTCCGTGCTCGACGTGCTGGTCCGTCCCCCGTGGCACTTCGCGCGCGCCTTCATCCTCCAGGGCGGATTCCGCGACGGCTTCCACGGGTTGCTCTACGCCGTGCTCGGCGCCTTGTACGTGCTGTTGAAGTGGGGACGCCATCGCCTATGAAGATCGCTCTCGTCCACCGGCGTTTCACCACCAACGGGGGCACCGAGCGCTACCTCGTGGGCTTCGCGCGTTTCCTCGTGGCGCGCGGTCACGACGTCAGCGTGCTCTGCCACGAGATCCGCGAGGATCTGCGGTCGGAGCCGGGGCTCCGCTTCGTGCACCTGCGGATGGTCCGGGCCGCCAAGCTGGCTTCGCTCTGGTGGAGCGCGTCCCGGGCGATCAGGGCTGGAAACTACGACGCGGTGATGGGTTTCGGTCGCACCGGCGGTCACCATCTGTTTCGCGCCGGCGGGGGCTCACACGCCGACTACTTGCGACGCGCCCATCCCGTCCGCCGCCTCGTGAACCCCGACGACTGGTTCGAGACGGCCGTCGATCGCGCCGCCGTCCGCGCCGCCCGCATCGTGATGGCAAATAGCCGGCTAGGAGCCCAGGGCCTCGCTCGTGACTACGCACCTCGCCGGGTGGAGGTGGTCTACAACGGGGTGGACGGGCAGCGATTCCGCCCCGACGCGCAAGTGCGCGCGGCCACGCGGGAGGAGCTCGGCGACCACGGCAAGGTTGCCATCTTCCTCGGCAACGGCTTCGTGCGGAAGGGCCTGGCGACGGCGATCGCGGCGCTGCCCGACGAGTGGTCCCTGTGGGTTATCGGCGGCGATCCACCCATTGCCGCCCCCCCACGCGTGAGGTTCCTTGGCCCGCAGCGCGATCCGGAACGCTTCTTGCAAGCAGCCGACGCGATGATCTTGCCCACCCGCTACGATCCCTTCGCCAACGCCTGCCTCGAGGCCATGGCCTGCGGCGTGCCCGCCATCACCACCTCGGCCAACGGCGCGAGCGAGGTGCTGCCCGAGCCCTGGCTCGTCGCCGACAGCGTGGGCGACTGTGCCCGCGCGCTCGTTCGCGTCGGGAGCGCCCGCGGCCTCGGCGACGCCTGCCGCGCCGTGGCCGAGCGGCTGTCGCCCCAGGCCTCGTACACCCGCGCGCTGGAACTGCTGGTGGAGGCCTCGCGATGAGGCGCTGGATCTCGCGCATCCTGAGGTGGACGGCGGCGCTCGCCGTCGGCGGCAGCGTCGCCTGCGGCTACGGCTACAAGGTGTACGTGGTGGACGAGCCGGGCGCGGAGTTCAGCCGCGAGTCGGTCCTCGCGATCATCGCGCAGGAGTCGCCGGTTTACTACCGAGACGGGGTCACGCCGATGGGCGTGTTCTTCGACCAGGAACATCGCAACTACGTTCCCTACGCCGACCTCCCACGGGACTGGGTCAACGCGATCGTGGCCGCGGAAGACGGCAACTTCTTTGCCCACCCCGGGGTCGACCCCAAGCACATCGTCCGCGCGCTGGTGCAGAACATCGAGGCCGGCTCGGTGGTGGCGGGGGGGTCTACGCTCACCCAGCAAACGGCGAAGAACCTGTTCTACCGGCCTGATCGCAGCCTGAAGAGCAAGCTCACGGAGCTGGTGAACGCGGCGCGACTCGAGGCCCACTTCTCCAAGGAGGACATCCTCGAGTTCTACGCCAACCAGTTCCACGTGTCGGCCAACGGGCGCGGCATCGGCATCGCGGCCCGGTACTTCTTCGACAAGACCCCGGCCGCCTTGAGCACCAAGGAGTGCGCCTTCATCGCCGGGATGGTGAAGGCACCGAGCCGCTACAACCCCTTCATCGGGCAAACCGAGGAACGGCGCCAGGCGGCGATCGCGCTCGCCGAGAAGCGCACCGCCTACGTGATCCGCCGGATGGTCGCGGAGGGCTACCTGCCGGAGGCCAGGGCGGCCGCGCTGCTCGCCGAGCCGCTGGCCTTCAGGCGCGGCGCCTTCCGCTACGATCGCAGCGTGGTGCTCGACGAGGTGCAGCGCCGTCTCGAGGAGCCTGAATTCATCGAGTTGTTCGAGCGCGCCGGCATCGAGAACCCGTCCACGGCCGGGCTTCGCGTCGTCACCACCGTCGACCACCGGGCGCAGGCCGCCGCGACCTACGGCCTCTGGCACCACCTCACCGAGCTGGCGCCGCCCCTGGAGAAGCCCTCCCTGGACAGCCTGTTGCTGCCCGACAGCGCGGCCGCCGAGGCCTCGCCGAACCAGGCACTCCAGGCGCTGAGTTTCCACGCGGCACGGCTGGGCGCACCCACCGATGGCGGCGGCCTCGTGCTCGACGTGGGCGGCCGTGCCTGCCCCGTCGACGAGCCGGGCGTTCGCCGCCTGGCGACGGCGTTCGCGGCGAAGCCCGAGGCGGTCCTGGCGGCGCTCGCCCCCGGGCGACTCGTGCTCGCCAGCGTCCGCGCCGATGCCAAGTCGTGCGACATCGAGTTCCGCCCGCGACTCCAGGGCGCGGTGGTGGTGCTCCAGGACGGCCTCGTGCGGGCGATGGTCGGTGGCAACGACAACCGCAACTTCAACCGGGCGTCTACCGCGCAGCGGCAGTACGGCTCCACTTGGAAACCCCTGGTCTACTACGCGGCCGTGCAGCTCGGCTGGTTGCCCACCGACGTCCTCGACAATCGCCGGGCGGTCTTCCCCTTCCGGGGCGTCTGGTACTACCCGCGCCCCGACCACGCTTCCGATCCCTTCCTCTCCATGGCCGCGGCGGGCGCCCGCTCGGAGAACGTCGCCAGCGTGTGGTTGCTGGCGCACCTCGTCGATCGGCTCGACGACACGCAACTGAGGCGCGTTGCGCAGATGGTCGACCTCGTCCCCCGCGCCGGCGAGGCGCCCGAGGCCTTCGCGGTGCGCATGCGCGACGAGGCGGTCATCCGCGCCAGCGCCGCCGACATGGAGAGCTACGCGTTCACGCGGGCCCGCGCCGACGTGATCGCAGCCCTGGCCTCCGCATCGCACCCGGAGGATGCCCTGGCCCTGCGCTCCCTGCTCCACGGCAGCGGCGTGGCGGCCGAGCTGGCGCGGGTGGAGCGCACCGCGCGCTCGGCGGAGCGTGACGCCCGGCTCGCCGCCTTGAACAACAACTTCCTCGCGCTGGAGGCGAGCGCCGGGCGGTGCCTCGAGGCGCCGGTGAGTTCGCTCACCTGGGACCCCGTGAGTGGCGTGACCGCCTGCGGCCGTCCCCCGGCGGGCTTCGTCCCGATTCCGGCGGCGGAGGCGGGCCTCGTCGGTACCGAGACGGTCGGCGAGGCGCTGTCGACCGACGCCCAGGGTACACTGGTCGTCGACGCGCGCATCCACCTCGGCACCTTGAAGGCGCTCCGGGTGGCGCTCGATCGACGCCTCGGCGAGCTGGCGGACCGCGATCCCTACGACCCGGAAATCCTCGCCTTGCACCCGGATTGGCGCGCGCTGGTGGGCGTACGCTACTTGCTGCGGGTGGCCCGGGAACTCGGAGTCACCGCCGAGCTGCCGGAGAACCTCACCCTCCCCCTCGGCGCGGCCGACACCACGCTGGTGGAGATGGCCAGCCTCTACCAGGGCATGCTGCGCGGCGAGCGGCCGCGATTCATCGGCGAGGGCTACGAGAGCGGCTCGGTGATCGGCCTTCGCTCGGGCTTCGTCCTGCCCGGGAGCGACGAACGAACCGCGTTGATCGCGGAGATCCGCGACGCGGGCGGCAACGTCATCTATCGCCTGCGCAGCGAGTCCTCGCCCCTCACCGACGCCCGGGCGGGCGAGCTCGTGAGCGGCATCCTGCGCAACGTGGTCCTGCACGGCACCGGGCGGCGAGCCGCGGCCGCGGTGAGCCTCGGCGGCAAGCCCGTCCCGCTCGCGGGCAAGACCGGCACCACCAACGACTACCGAAACGCCGCCTTCCTCGGCGTGGCCCCCATCTTCGCCGACGTGGGCGGGGCGCCTCGATGGGGCAACGGCTTCACCGTCGGCGCCTACGTGGGTTACGACGCCAACACCTCGATGAGGCGCGGCTCGCTCCGCGTCCAGGGGGCCAACGGGGCCCTGCCCGCCTGGCTGGCCACCGTCGAGGGGCTCGCGCGCGCCGGCTTGCTCGGGCCCGGCGGCAGCGACGAGTACCTTCCCAGTCCCGGCCTCGAGCGTGTCGACACCGCCGTGGGCACTGGGCTCGTGGGGACCGGCATGTTCACGCTCAGCACCGGCGGGCAACCGGCCGAGCGGATCTTCGCGCCCGTGGGTGAACAGTCGACGGCTGCGGTGCTCCCGCCCGAGGTGGAGCCGACCGGCGCCATTGCCCTGCCCGACGACGTGGAGTTCGGCCCGCCCGAGCCGGAGGAGGGCGTCGACCCCACGGTCCCGCCGCCCGCCCCGGTCATCCCCGAGCTTGGGCCCGCCGGCGAGGCGGGATAGCCCGCGGCGGTGATGCTGTGGCTGGTGCTCGCCTGTACCATCGTCCCCTACCGGGGAGGGAGCCCCGCGCCCGTCGCGCCCGACCCCGTCGCGCTCGCCGACGCGGGCGCTGCCACCGGCCAGCTCGTCGCGAACATCGACGCGCTCCTCGCGACGACCGACGACGTCGATCGTCGCGACCGCCTCGTGGAGCTGCGCGACCTGGCGCTCGCCGCCGACGCGCTCGATCCTGCCATCCGCGGCCGCGTCCTGTCCTACGTGGCGCGCGCCATCGCCATCGAGGAACGCGCCGCGCCCGTTTCCGTCGAGGAGCCCCTCGCCACGCCGGGCGCTCCCGGCGGCGCCCCGATCATCGTCGAGGAGAGCATCGCCGAGGCCCCGATCCCGGAGGTGCCCGCGCCCACGCCTGAGCCTCCCCCGGCGCCCGCCCCGGTCCCCGCGCCATGACGCCTGCGCTCTTGGACTGGGCCCGCCCCCGGCTGGCGCGCGTCGAGGCGGAGCTCGCGGCGTGCTTCGCCGACGTCGAGCCGGCCCCGCTGCGCGAGGCCTGCCAGTACCCGATCCTCACCGGCGGCAAGCGCATTCGTCCCCTGCTCGCGCTGGCGGCCTGCGAGGCGGCCGGCGCCCCCTGCGAGGCGGCGATCGACGCGGCCGTGGCGGTCGAGCTCCTCCACACCTACTCGCTCGTCCACGACGACCTGCCCGCGATGGACGACGACGACTTCCGCCGTGGCCGCCCCACCACGCACAAGGTCTACGGCGAGGCGGTGGCGATCCTCGTGGGCGACGCGCTCTTGACCGAGGCATTCGCGCGGATCGCCGCGTCGCCGCGCCTAGTGGCTGAGCTGGCGCTGGCAGGCGGCGCGCGCGGGATGGTGGGCGGGCAATACCGCGACATCGAGAACCTCGCCCGCGATCTGGACGCGCTGGTGCTGCTCCACCGCCAGAAGACGGGCGCGCTCATCCGCGGGGCGGTGCGCATGGGTGCGATCGCCGGCGGCGCCGCCGACCTCGAGCGGGTGACGGCGTACGGCGAGGCGGTGGGCCTCGCTTTCCAGGTGGCCGACGACCTCCTCGATGCCGACCAGGACGCGGGCGACGACGGCCCGCCCTCGTTCGTGCGCCTGCATGGCCGCGAGTGGACGGCGGCCGAGGCCCGGCGCCTCGCGACGGTGGCCGAGCAGGCCGTGGCCGAGTTGCCGGGCGCGGAGCCCCTGGTGCTGCTGGCCCGCTTCGCCGTGGACCGGGCCCACTGAAGGGCACCGAGCGTCTCGACCTGAGCCTGGTGGCCCGCGGGATCGTGGCCACGCGCGAGCGTGCCCAGGCCGAGATCCGCAGCGGGAACGTGCTGGTCGACGAGGTCCCGGTCGACAAGCCGGGCGCCCGGGTTCGCGAGGGTGCCGTGGTGCGCCTGCGGGCGGCGCCGTTGCGCTACGTGTCGCGAGGGGGGCTGAAGCTCGAGGCGGCGCTCGATCGCTTCGCCGTCGCGCCCGTCGGCCGGGTTTGCGCCGATCTTGGTGCGTCCACGGGCGGTTTCACCGACTGCCTGCTGCAGCGTGGCGCCGCGCGGGTGTACGCCATCGACGTGGGCCAGGGCCAGCTTGCGTGGTCGTTGCGCACCGACCCCCGGGTGGTGGTGATGGAGAAGACCAACGCCCGGCACCTCCAGTCGCTGCCCGAGCCGGTGAGCCTGGTGGTCGGCGACCTCTCCTTCATCAGCCTGCGGCTGATCCTGCCCGCGGTGCGGCGACTCCTCGCGCCTGGCGGCGAGGCGGTGGTGCTGGTGAAACCCCAGTTCGAGGTGGGGCGCGCCCAGGTGGGCAAGGGGGGGCGGGTGACCGACGACCACGCGCGTCGCGGCGCGATCGCCGCCGTCGCCGAGGCGGCGGTGTCGGAGGGTTTCGCCCTGCGGGGCGAACTCGAGTCGCCGGTACCCGGCGCCAAGGCGGGCAATCGCGAGTGGCTCCTGTATCTGGGCGAGCGTCCCTGAACGCGTGATACGGTGGCCGGCGGAGCGCTCGGGATGGAACGCCTCGGATTGTTACCCGGAGGGCTGGTTCTCGGCCTGCTGGCAGGCTGCAACTGGATCACCGACGCCGACGTGGCCGCGCGCGCCGGCCAGGTCGATGACGACGGCGACGGCGTGGCCGCCGACACCGACTGCGACGATAACAACAGCACCATCTCGCCCGCCACCCCGGAGATCTGGTACGACGGCATCGATCAGGACTGCCAGGGCGGCGACGACTACGACCAGGACGCCGACGGCTACGTGCCCGACGAGTTTGTCGGCCTCACCACCAAGGGCGTCAAGACCAGCGGCCAGTTGCCCGGCGGCGACTGCGACGACGCCGAGCCCCTGGTGTCGCCCAAGCAACCCGACACCTTCTACGACGGCATCGACCAGGACTGCAGCGGCGACGACGACTACGACCAGGACGGCGACGGCTACGTGCCCGACGAGCACATCGGGCTGGCTACGCTCTACGTGCCGACCAGTGGGCTCCTGCCCGGCGACGACTGCGACGACGACAACAACGCGGTCCACCCGGGCGTGGATGACGTGGCCTACAACGGCTACGACAGCGACTGCGGCGGGGAAGACGACTACGACGCCGACGGCGACGGCTTCGTGCCCGACGACTACCTCGGCCTGGAAACGGTGTACGTCGAGCCGAGCGGCAACCTCCCCGGGGGCGACTGCGACGACGAAGACGCCAGCTTCAACCCTGGCGTGGCGGAGACCTACTACACCGGCCTCGACGAGGCCTGCGACGGCTTCGACGACTACGACGCCGATCTCGACGGCTACGTGCCCGACGACTACGAGGGGCTCGCCACCGAGGGGGTCGAAGGCACCGGCGGGCTACCCGGCGGCGACTGCGACGACACCGACGACGCGGTGCGCCCGCGCGCGGTGGAAACCCCGGCCGACCTCGTCGACCAGGACTGCGACGGCGGCGACTCCAGCGTCATGGCCATCGAGATCGAGGGTTACACGTGGATCAATCCACGCTCCCCGGTCGCGGTGGAAGCGCGTGACCGGGTCTACATCTCTGTCGCGACGGAGAAAGTGACGACCGCCGACGATGACATCTGGTTCGACGCTGGCTTCGCCGTCGTCTGGGACGTCGGCTACATCGTCAACGACGCGGGCCTGGTCACCACCCTGCCCTGGAGCAAGTCATCCTACGACCCGAGCAATTACTCGGTCGGGGCCGGTCACGACTTCATCGTCGCCGACAACACCCTCTACGGCGCGCTGGGTTTCTCGTACACCAGCTCGCGCGCGGTTCGCATCGTGTCCTACCCGCTCACGACGGGAACGGCGGGCGACTGCACCGCGCAGACGACGGCCGACTACGACGCGCCCGACGACGTGTCCCTGGCGCTCGACAGCGGCGGCCGGGTGTTCGCCGTCGCCTGCGACGGCGGTGCCAACGGCGCCCTCACCTACGTCCGCGTCGACGAGCTGACGGCGAGCGCCAACGCCGACGTCAACCAGACGATGTCGGGCGGCGACGCCTCCGCCACGGCCTGCGCCCTCGACCTGGACACCGGCCCCTCGGTGCTCGCCAACGTCGATGGCGTGTACCGCTACGGCTTCGACCCCGACTCGCCCGCGCCCAGCTTCGAGGGCGACCAGGCCTACACCTACGACGCGAGCGACCTCGACACCTGGGCCGACGACAGCGGCACCACCACGGTGATCGCCGACGCGGCGCTCCGCCGCGTGATCATCGTGGAGGGCGACGGCAACGAGGTGCAGCTCGGCACCGCTCTCGACAGCCCCACCATCGCCAGCGCCTCGCGCACGGGGGACGGGAGCTACCTCGTGGCGTGGGTCAACAGCGACGCCAGCGTCCGCGTGGCCTGGGGCTCGGAGATCGATGGCTGGACCTACCAGGACGTGACCATCAGCGCCGGCACCCCCACCGGCGTGGCGGCGTGGACCAATGGCGACGAGGGCATCGTCGCCGTGACCACCGCCTCGTCGTTGCTGGTCGGGACCTATGCTTTCTAGGCGGCGCGGCGCCTTCTAGGCGGGAGGGTCAGGGCGCCGAGAAGGCCACGCCGTCGTCGCCCGGTGGCTCGCCGTAGCCGTACACGTACACGGTGCGAACCGTGCGGAGGCCAGCCTTGTCCTCGGCGATCACCGTGAAGCGGTTGGTCCCGGGCGCCACTGGCACCTCCACCGCGTGCGCCAGTCGCTTGCCGCCCTTCGCCGACCAGAACAGCTTCTCGTCGTCCCAGTCCACCGACGCATCCCAGCGCGTGCGGTCCACGCGCTCGGTGCCGCCGAAGATCACCACGTGGTCGATGCCCTCGTCGTCGGCCAGTCGCACGCTCAGGGTGGTGGTGCCAGGGTGCTGTCGCGACCTTGTCGCGCGTGCCACGACCTCCGGCGCGTCCCGCTCGATGGCGCGGCCGTCGCGAGGCACCGGCACCGACCAGCGGGCGATGCGACCGTGGCCGTCTGCGCGCACGTCGACCTCCAGCGGGAGCGTGGCGTCGTGGAACGTCGCCGCGATCTGGACCGGGAGGCGGTAGGCGTGTGACTCGCCCGGCGCGAGGGTGGCCAGGTCGCGCGCCGACTCGCCGAGCTCGAGCCCGTCCACGCCGGGAAAGGCGAGGGTGGCGCGCACCCCGGCGAGGGTGCGGGCGTCCTCGTTCTTCACCTCCACCACGACGTCGCCGCCCTCGAGGTGGGCGCGTACCGAGAGTTCCGGCGGCCCGAGTCCCTCGATGGCGAGGGTGCCGTCCCAGGCCACGCCGGGGACGCAACCCTGGCACTCGAGCACGCCCACCACGCGGTCCTCGCGCGCGGGCGTGTCGGCGTCGATGCGCACGCGAGCGCGGCCCTGGCCGGTCGCGCCGGCGTCGAGCCGCCCGATGGGCAAGAGAAGGTCGTCCCAGGCGGGGCTGGTGGAGCGCAGGCGGATGGCGGCACGCGCCAGCGGGGGGCCGAGGTTCTCCAACGACACGCTGAGCTCGACGGTCTCGCCGGCGCGGGGCGTGGTGAGCGTGCCGAGCGACGCCGCGACTCGCGGCTCCGGCGCGGGCGCGCCACCGAGCCAGTCCAGGCCCACGCCGTGGAGCACATCCTGCACCCGCCCCTCCTGCTGCGCGACCAGCGCGGGCAGGAGCGCGTCGCGAGTGCGGAGCAGATCGGCCCGCGTGGTGCCGCCCCCGGCGGTGAGGATCGATGTCGCGACCTCCAGGGGATCGTCGCGGCGGGAGGAGCCTTCCCTCGCGGGCGCGTCGGGCCAGTGCAAGAGCGGCGTGTACTCGCCGAGCCTGGCGCGCACCCGCTGGGCGTCGGCGTACCACGCGCTGCCGTCCTCCACGTTCACCGGGTACAGCGCCAGGTCGGGCACCAGGCCCACGCCGGCCACGTGGGCGTCGTCGTCGAGGATGTACTCGGCCACGGTGAGCTTGAGCTTCAGGCCCTCGGCGAGTGGATACAGGGTTTGAACCGTGCCCTTGCCGAAGCTCGTCTCGCCCACGAGCAGGGCCCGGTCGAGGTGGAGCAGGGCGCCGGCGAGGATCTCGGCGCCCGACGCGGTCTCGTGGTCGACCAGCACGACCATCGGGCCGTCGTAGGCCAGGGCCTCGGCGCGGGCATCGATCTGGCGCACGAGCCCCGGCACCTTGTCGCCGTTGCGCCCGGCCGTGGTCACCAGCAAGCCCTCGTCCACGAACATGTCAGCCGACTTCGCCGACTGGACGAGCGAGCCGCCGGTGTTGCCCCGGAGGTCGATCACCAGCCCCGTGTCCAGGGCGCCCGCGGCGCGCAGGGCGTCGATCGCCTGCTGGAGGTTCGCCGTCGTCTGCTCCGAGAAGTGCTCGATCTTCACGACGCCCACGCCCCGGGGGCCCACCTCGTGCGTGACGTTGGGGATGGACAGCTCTCGCCGCACGAGGTCCAGCTCGAGGATCGTGGCGCCGCGCTGGACGTCGATGCGCACGGAGGTGCCGGCGCGGCCGCGGATTCGCTCGGTGGCGTCGGCGGGCGTCATGCCCACCGTGCTCACGCCGTCGATGCGGACGAGGCGGTCGTCTGCGCGAACGCCCGCGAGCGCGGCGGGCGCGCCGGCGAAGATCTCGATGACGGTGAGGTGGCCATCGACGTCGCGCAGGGTGACGCCGATACCGGTGAGCGTGCCCGAGAGCCGCTCGTCGAAGCGCTCCAGCGAGTCGCCGCTGAGCACCACGCTGTGACGGTCGAGCGTGGACAGGGCCCCGCGCAGGATCTCCGCGCGGAGATCGAGGTCGTCGTCGAGGGGCAGCCCGGCGGCCTGGACCGCGTCTTCCAGCTCGGCGAGGGCGCTCGCCAGGTCGTCGCCGAGGCGCACGGTGGCGGTCCACCGGCCGCCGCGGAGCCGCACCGTGCGACCATCTTCTGTAGATTGTAGCCATTCCACCTCGGACTCGAGGCGGTCGGCGGCGGCACGGAACATCGCCTCCGGCACGATGCGCTCGGGCCAGAGGTAGCGCTCGTCGACGAGGCGCAGCGCGCCGCGGTACACCCCGAGGTCGGCAGCGAGCGCGGCGGCGGCGAGCAGGAGCACGAGCACACAGGGTATAGGGCCGGCCATGCCAGGCGCCAGCGATCCTTCCGACGGCGAGCTTCCTTTCGCGACGGTCGATCTCGATCGCCACGCGCGGACGGGCTTTCCCGAGGTGGTGTACGGCGAGGGGAAGTCCGCCGAGCAAGTGGCGGCGGTGCTGGGCCTCCTCCGCGCCAGGGGGCAGGTGGGCCTCGCGACGCGTGTCAGCCCGGAGAAGGGGCGTGCCGTCGTGAGTACACTCGGGGAGGGCGCCCGCTACGACGACGAGGCGCGCGCGGTGATCGTCGGCGAGCCGGGACCGGGCGTCGGCCGCATCGGCGTGGTGAGCGCGGGCACCAGCGACGGCGCCGTGGCGGCCGAGGCGGTGCTGGTGGCGCGGGTGCTCGGCAACCACGTGGAGCGCTTCGTCGACGTGGGCGTGGCCGGGGTCCACCGGGTGCTCAGGCGCGTCGACGAGCTCCGCCGCTGCAACGCCCTGGTGGTCGTGGCGGGCATGGACGGCGCCTTGCCGTCGGTGGTGGGCGGCCTGGTGCGGGTGCCGGTCATCGCCGTGCCCACCAGCGTGGGCTACGGCGCCTCGTTCGGCGGCGTGGCCGCGCTCCTCTCGATGCTCAACTCCTGCGCGCCGGGGGTGGTGGTGGTGAACATCGACAACGGCTTTGGCGCCGCCTTCGCGGCCTCGCGCATCAACCGCGCGGTGGCTCTCCGCGAGGAGCCCGCGTGAAGGCCTTTGTCGACCCCGTCGGGGGGATCGCCGGCGACATGCTGGTGGCGGCACTCGTCGACGCCGGCGCGCCGCTCGAGGCCGTGCTCGCCGAGGTCCGCAAGCTCGGCGTCGCAGGCTGGTCGGCGCGCGTGGAGCCGGCCTGGCGCGGGCCCTTCGCCGCCAGCCGGTTCGTGGTGGAGGTCGACGCCGGCGGGCACGACCACGCGCACGACCACGAGCACGCCGCCGGCCACGACCACGACCACGGGCACGTGGGACACTCCCGGCGCTGGGCCGACATCCGGGTGCTCATAGAAGACTCCGGACTCGGCGAGGGTGTCAAGCGTCGAGCTCTCGCGACGTTTTCCCTGCTCGCCGAGGCGGAAGGCCGGGTGCATGGCATCCCCGCGGAGCAGGTGGGCTTCCACGAGGTGGGCGCCGTCGATTCGCTGGTCGACATCGTCGCGGCGGCGGCGGCCCTCGATCTGCTCGGCATCGACGAGATCGTGGTGGGAGCCTTGCCGCTGGGGGGCGGCAGCGTCGTTGGCGCCCACGGGCGCATTCCCCTGCCAGCCCCGGCCACGTTGGAGTGCCTGCGGGGCTTCGCCGTGGAGGGCATCGCCGCGCGCGGCGAGACGGTGACGCCCACGGGCGCGGCGCTGGTCGCGGCGCTCATGCGCCCGGGGACGATGCCCGCGATGCGCGTGCTGCGGACGGGTACCGGCGCGGGAACCTGGGACCCCGCCAGCCACCCGAACGTCGTGCGGGTGATCCTCGGCGAGGGCGAGGCGGGCGCGTTGTCGGAGGTGATGGAACTCCGGGCCGAGGTAGACGGGCTGACCGGGGAGGCGGTGCCCCCCCTGCTCGACGCCCTGTTCGCCGCCGGGGCCGTCGACGCCTACGTCACGCCCGTGTTGATGAAGAAGGGGCGCCCCGGCTTCCTCGTGACGGCGCTCTGCGGCCAGCCCGAGGCCCGCGCCGTGGGCGACGCGCTCCTGCGCCACGGTCGCACGCTCGGCTACCGCGCCACCCGTTGCGCGCGCGAAGTCCTGGCTCGTCGGCATGAAGTCGTCGCGACGCAATTTGGAGAGGTGCGCCTGAAGATCGGCGAGCGCGATGGCGCGATCCTGCACCTTGCCCCTGAGTACGAGGACTGCGCGCGCCAGGCGTCTCGGGCGGGCGTGCCGGTGTTCGAGGTGATGGCCGCCGCGCTGCACGCTTGGTCTGCGCGCCGCGGTGGTCCATACTCCGGGTGATGTTCGAACACCCCGAGGCGGTGCTCGCCGCGCTGCTCGATGCCGTGCCGCTCCCCGTCGTGGTGACCGACGCCCGGGGGCGCATCCTGCACGGCAACGGTGCCGCGTCGCAGCTGTTCTCGTACTCGCTCGCCGAGATGCGCGACTTTCTCCACGTGTCCGACCTGTACCACCGGCCTGACGACGCCCGTGGCGCGCTCCGGGCTGCCCGCGACGGCGGGGGCGCGGCCGCGAGCCAGGTGCTGCTCCGCAGCCGCGGGGGCGAGCTCATCCCCGCGCGCGTACACGTGCGCATCCTCGGCGACGCGGGCAGCGCCGGTAGCCTCGGCGTCATCGAAGACCTCCGCGAGGTCCAGGACCTGTCGCGACGCCTGGAAGACGCCACGCGGCAGATCGTGGCGAGCGAGAAGCGCGCGGCGGTGGTGGCCCTCGCCGGGCAGGCGGCCCACGAGCTGTCGCAGCCGCTGATGGCCGCGATGGGCAATGTCGAGCTCGCGCTCATGGCGCCCGGGCTCGACCCGAAGCTCGCCGCTCGCCTCGACAAGACCTACGAGCAGCTCGAGCGGATGCGCGGCATCGTGTCGGACTTCGTGCGGATGACGGGCACGCGCTCCGCCCCGTAGCGACGATCAGGTGGCGCATGATATGAACATGCGTACAGGTATGCGATGGAACCAGGACGGCTCGTCCACGTGCGCATCG
>VGRQ01000051.1 GCA_016875315.1 Deltaproteobacteria bacterium
GCGCGGCCTCGGCCACGCGCAGGCCGCGTGTACCTGCTCGGTGCTCTGGCTCGCCTACGGCCAGGCCAACGTGGTGCACGTGGGCGACTCCCAGCTCTACCGGGTGCGCCACGGCGACTGCCTGCGGATCACCCAGTCGCACAAGGGCGGCCGCAGCCTCGGCGCCTACGTGGGCATGGGCCCGCAGATCGCCGACGTGATGCAGGTGTGGCAGGAGCCCTTGTTCGTGGGCGACCTCTACTTGATCGTGTCCGACGGGGTGACCGAGGTGATCCAGCCCGACGAGCTGCTCGACGCATGGTGGGCCACCGGCGGCTCGCCCCAGCGCGCGGCGCACGCGATCATCGCCGAGGTCAACCGCCGCGGCGGTCGCGACGACGCCACGGCGCTGGTGGTCGACGTGCTCGCGGTGGAGACCGATCCGAACGACGAGACCACCTTCTCCGGGCGCACCGACTTCAGCCGCGGCGGCGGCACCCGCGGGGCTTGATCCGTCAAGATTCCTCGCCGCGCCGGGAGTGGCGGGCCAGGGAAAACCGTTGTAGACGCCGGCCGCCATGCTCGCCCTCCTCGCGCTCAGCCTCGCCGCCCACGCCGAAGAACTCGCTGTGTCGAGCAACGTCCGCGGCGCAGCGATCCTGATCAACGGCGAAGACACCGGCTTCAAGACCCCCGCCGTGATCAGCGGCCTGTCGCCGGGCACGGTGGTGGTGAGCGTGCAGGACCACTGCAGCCTCGGCACCGCGCAGGTCGAGGTGGCCGCCGGGAAGTCGAACAAGGTCACCGTCGACGCCTCCGAGCAACTCGCCACCCTCACCGTCCAGGTCACCCCGGCGCAGGCCGTGGTCGACGTCAACGACGGCAAGGTGAAGCTCTCCCCCAACGTGCCGGTGGGCCTGCCCTGCGGCACCTACGAGCTGCGCGCCGAGCTGCAAGGCTACGCGCCGGTGAGCTACTCGCTGGAGCTGATGGGCGGGCAGAAGCTCGACCTCCCCATCGCGCTCGACAAGCTGGGCATGAGCACGGTGGAGATCTCCGTGGAGCCCAGGAGCGCGACCATCCTCTTCGACGGGAAAGACGTGGGCAAAGACGCGGTGTCGCTCCCGGCGGTGTACGAGGGCCTCCACACCCTCGGCGCCTCGCTCAAGGGCTACACCGACGCCGAGGCGCCCATCGCCGTGGGCGACGGCGACGCGATGGTGTTCAAGGTGAAGCTCAGCCGCGGCGACGAGGGCGAGGTCGAGGGCGTGGGCGGCGCGGGGAAACGCGCGCTCCAGGAGGGTGCCAAGCAGAAGTCCGCCACCGAGCCGAAGATCGTGGAGGACGACGAGCCGCTCAAAGACGAGCGGCCGCAGGACGACGAGGAGGAGCCCGAGGCCGCCCCGGTCGACGAGGCGGAGCCGGAGGAAGAGCCCGAGGCGCCCGAGGAGGAACTCGACGAGGGCGCCGCGATGGACGAGGACACCCTCGACGAGGAGCCGGAAGAAGACGCCGACCTCGCGCCCCAGAGCTTCGCCGAGCGCCACGGCGGCACGTCGGAGGAGAAGCCCGCCACCACGAAGTCGAAAGCCGCCGTGGAGAAAAAGAATCCCAAGGCCGGCCTCGACATCGCCGGCGGCACGATGATCGCGCTCGGCGCGGTGATCGGCGGCGGCGCCGGTGGCTACCTGTACCTCGAGACGAACAACGCCTACGCCGAGTGGCAGGAACTGCAAGACAAGGCCGACCGCATCGACGGCGGCACCGCCCAGGCGCGCGCCCAGGACGAGGCCGACGACTACTGGAACACCCAGCTCGCGCCCCGCGCCAACAGCTTCTACGGCACGCTGGTGGCGGGCGGCCTCATCGGCGCCACCGGCCTCGTGCTGGTGCTGGTCGACGGCAGCACCCCCTGGGTCATGCCCGCGCCGGGCGGCGGCATGGTGGGATGGTCGGCTTCCTTCTAGCGATCGGCTGCGCGAAGTCGGCGCAGGGGCTCGACGGGAGCTGCGAGCCGAGCGCGCTCTTGCAGCGGGGCGACCAGTGGATCGTGGGCGACAACGAGGAGGGTCGTCACCTCTTCGTTTATGACACCCAGTTCAAGCGGCAGGCCGACCTCGCGCTGCCGGTGGTCGTCGACGACATCGAGGCCCTCGCTCTCGACGGCGCCACGCTCTGGGTGGTGGGGAGCCACAGCACCAGCAAGAAGGGCGAGCCGCGGCCGGGGCGGGAGAAGATCCTGCGGCTCGACGCCAACCCCGGCGTGTTGACGGTCGACTTCGCCGCCTGTCCCGAGTGCGTGGCGGCGCGAGGGACGGCGCCCGACAGGGGAGGACTCAACATCGAGGCGGCGGCGGTGGCCAACGGGCAATTGCTGCTGGGCCTGCGCGGCCCGGTGCGGGGAGACAAGGCGCTCCTGCTGGTGGTCGATGCCGCGACCGGCCGCGTGACCGAGACCCGCGAGGTGAACCTCGGCGGCGAGGCCTTCCGCGAGCTGGTGCCGTGGAAGTCGGGTTTCCTCGCGGTGAGTGGCCCGGTGGCCGACGGCGAGGGCGCGCACCACCTGTGGTGGTGGCCTTCCCTCGACGCGGCGCCAACGCGGCTCGACGCGACGTTCCCCGCCTCTACCGAGTCGATCCTGCCGCTCGACGGCGAGGTGGTGTACCTCGTGGACGGCGACGGCAAGGAAGGCAACTGTGTCACCCCCGCGGGCGTGGGGCGAGTCAAGGTGGGCCTGCCCTGAGGTGGCCTGGGACGGGCGATGCCACCCGTCGCCTACGGCAGCGCCGCGAGGAAGCTCCCCGCCGGCAAGCACCGCACCCCGTCGCGCACCACGTCGCGCGCCCCTCCCCGCGTCACCAGGAAACACTGCGGGATGGCGAGGCGTTCCCGATAGGTGAGGAACTCGGGGCTCGGTGACTGGTCGGCGAGCTTGGCCTCCACCGCGAACCACGGCTTGCCTCGCGACGTGACGAGGAAATCCACCTCGCGGCCGTCCGCGTCGCGCAGGTAGCAGAGCTCCACGCGGTGGCCGTCGCGGTCTTCGAGCAGGTGACAGAGCCGGAGCAAGTGCAGCGCCACGAGGTTCTCGAATCGGGGCCCCGCGTCGTCTACCAGCGTGGGATCCCAGAGGTAGAGCTTCGGCATCTTTCGCAGCCCGCGCTGGGTGCGCGTGGCGTGCGGCCGGATGCGAAAGGCGAAGTAGAGCCGCTCCAGCACGTCGAGCCAGTGCGACACGGCCTTGTGCGAGGCGTCGAGGTCCTCGCGCAAGCTATTCGCCGAGAGGGGCGAGCCCACGCGCGCCGGGAGCAGGTCGGCAAGCGCCTGAATGCCCCCCAGTTCGCGGAGCGACTCCAGCTCGCGCACGTCCTCGAGGAAAAACCTCTCGACGCGCTCCTTCTGCCACCGCCGCCACACCCGCTCGGAACCGGCGACGAGCGGCTCGGGAAAGCCGCTGAAGCGCAGCAGGGCCTCGACGAGGTCGGCGCGATCGCCGCCGGGGATCACGATGGGTTCGCCTGGCTTCTGAGCTATTGAAGCAGGCACTCCCGCCAGTTCTCCAACGGTGAAGGGGTGCAGCCGCCAGTGGTGGTAACGGCCCTGCAGGGAGTCACCCCCGCGGCGGAACACGTCCATCCTCGCGCTGCCGGTGACGAGGAAACTCAGGCCAGGGGGCCGGGTGTCGTACTCCCCCTTGAGCCAGCGCTTCCAGTGCCGGTACTTGTGGAGCTCGTCGAGGACCACGAGACCTCCCGCGGCCGGCCACGCGGACGCCAGCGCCTGCTTCCGGTCGCTCGCCCGATCCCACGAGAAGTACGTGCCGCCGCGCTCGCCGAGCAAGTGCCGCGCTAGCGTCGTCTTCCCCACCTGCCGCGGTCCGGCAAGAAGCACCATCTTCTCTCGTAGATCAGCATCGATCAGCGGCGTGAGGTTTCGGGCAAGACCCACCTCGTTTTCTTACCACGAGGCAAAAAAATGTGCTCACTTTTTCTCCGAACGGCAAAAAAACGAGCCGACCTTCACTCCTCCTCGTCATCCCCCGGCGGGTGCTGCCCCCGCAGCGACCACTTGGTCGCGAAGCCGAGCGGCACGAGCACGAAGCCGGCCACCGTCACCGCCACCTCGCCGAGCAACACCAGCAGACCAAGCGAACGGATGCCCTGGCTGCTGCCGAGTGAAAGCGCGGCGAAAGCCACCACGGTGGTGCTCGTCCCGAGTGCGCTCGCCCAGCCGGTGGTGGCCAGCGACTTGATGATGCCTCCCGGTCCCTCCTCCTCCATGCGGTGGATGAGGTGGATCATCACGTCGATGCCGATGCCGAGCACGATGGGGATGCCGACGAAGTTGACCATCGAGAGCTTGATGTCGGCCATCACCAGGAGCGCCGCCCACCAGGCCACGCCAGCCACCAGCACCGCCATCGCGCCCGCCGTCGGGCGCAGCTTCCGCAGGTCGAGCCAGGTGAAGGCCAGCACCAGCATGAACGCCACGCCCGCGATGATCGGCGCGTCGCGCTTCATGAGGCGAAACAAGACGCCGAGTGTCACGTACTCGCTCGCCACCACCTGTCCGGGCAGCTCCTTCTCCATCGTCTCGGTGAGGTGGTAGGCGTCGCGCATGTCCCACATGTTGCCGGCGGGAACCAGCAACAGCCGGTGCTTGCCGTCGAGCGCGCCGAGCACGTGCTGCACCGAGCGCGGCAGCTCGCTGGCCTGCACCTCGTGGGGGCCGGCGTCGGCCACCTTCTGCAAGTTGTTCCGCACCGCCAGCGGCAGGAAGGCCACCATCGGGTCGGCGGTGAGCGCCGCGATCTCCTTGAGCACCTCCACCCGCTCGGTCTGGTCGCGCGGCAGGATCGTGCGCACCGAGATCACCGAGGCGACCTCGGGCAACTTGCCGCTGTCAACCTTGGCCTTGAGGCGGTGGTAGGCCTCGTCGAGCGCGGCCTCGTCCGGGTAGCTCACCACCAGTGGTGCGTAGCTCTCCGCCGCGAGCTGCTGCTCCTTCTCGGTGAGGTCGGCCCAGGCGAGGCCCGAGCGCCGCAGCTCCGACAGGTCGTACTCGAACTGCACGTCGCGCACGAAGAGCGCGGCCACGACGGTGAAGCCGGCCAGGAGCGTCAGCGTCATCGGGGCAAGCCGGTACACCGCCGGGAACTTGCGACCAAACACGCGACCGCGCTTCACCGGCGGGCGAGCCACCGCTTTCTCGAGCCACATCACGAGCACCGGCATCAGCACCAGCTCGGCCACCAGCGTGAGCAACAGGCCCAGCGACAACAGCCAGCCGAGCTGCCGGAAGCCCGCGAAGTGCGCCGCGAGCAGCGCCGCGAAGCCGGCCGCCGCCGTGAGGCAGGCGCTGGTGCAGGCGCCGCCCACGAGGTCCCACGCGCGCACCACGGCGTCCTCCAGCGCCTCGCCCTCGTCGATCAGCTCGCGCACGCGCGCGTAGAGATGCACGCCGAACTCGACGCCGAGGCCGATGAGCACGGCGTTGACGAAGCTGGTGAAGGTGTTGAGGCCGCCCACCGTGGCCCCGGCCACCCCGACGGTCCACAAGTTCGACAACAACAGGGGAACGAAGATGATCGCCAGCGCCCGCGGCGTGCGGAAGGCGCCGGCGATGATCACCAGCACCAGGCCCAGCGACGCGCCGGTGGTCCACACGATGTCCTTGAGGATCGACTCGTAGTCCTCGACGTTGTGGCGGTAGGCGCCCCCGATCCACAGCACCTTCGCCGTGGGATGCGCCGCCTTCGCCGCGTCGAGTTCCTTGTACACCTTGCCCATGAAGGCGCGGGCGAAGGGGATGTCGTGCGCCGAGCCCTTCGGCCGCACCATCATCCGCGCCACGCCGCTCTTCGACACCAGCTTGAGGTCGCTCCCGCCGGCGCTGAGCTTCTCGGTGATCGGCCCCAGGTCGAGCACGCGCGCGGCCACGAAGGGGTTGGCGAGGGTGGGACCGAGGGTGAGGGCCGCCTTCACGCGGTCGCGCACCGTGGCCAGGTCTTCCACGGGGAGCTGCAAGAGCCCGAGCTTGAAGGTGGTTTCCTCGTCGAGCTGGTAGAGCACGTAGTCCGTTTCCGGCAGGGCCTCCATGCGGCCCTGGAGGTCGGACATGAAGGCGTCGCGGGCCGCGGCGTCGTCGGCCTCGGCGGCGATGGTCAGCACGTTGACGCCCCCCTCCTCGGCGTCGAGCTGGGCGAGGGCCTGGGTGGAGGGCTCGTCTTCCGGCATCAGGTGGAGGATGTCGCTGTCGACCTTCACCTTCGAGGCGAAGAAACCAGCCAGCGCCGACACCGCCACGAGGATGCCGATGACGGCGAGCTTGTTGAGGATCGCCCAGCGCGCGAGTCGGCCGTAGAAGCCCTGCGGGGTGTAGGACATGCCGCCGGGTTCTAGCTCGCGGCCGGCCCTAGGGGCACGGCCACTTGCCGCCGTTGCTCATGTTGTCGCTCTCGTCGCACTCCTCGACGATGTTGGCGCCGTCGACCCGCACGCGGATCGGCGCCGTGCCCCACTCGGCCTCGGTGAGCGTGATCGGATCGGCCACCGCGACCTCGCCCGCCTCCACTCGCGCCACCGTGGTGCTCGCGATGACCACGCCGCTGTCGCCCACCAGCTCGACCAGGACGTTCTCCGCGGACAGTTGCCCGTTGTTCTCGACGGTGGGCCAGAGGGTGACACTCCCGGCGCACTCGTCGACACACGACGCGAGCTCCCCGGGGACGAGGTTCGGCAGCCAGTCGCTCGGCCCCTCGGGCGTGCCGCCCGCGCGGAAGTTGTTCCAACTCAACCAGTTCCTCTCCTGGCGGGCGGGAACGGAGAGATCGTCGTTGATATTCGTGATGTGGTAGGCGAACTGGTTCCATGTGGGTCGCGACGCCACCCAGGAGCTGCTCGCGTCGCCGATCACGGTGATGCCGTTGTAGCCGCTGAAGGTGTAGTTGTTCGACGCGAGGACAATCTCGCTAGAACCGTCATCATCCACATCCACGATGAGCGGGTACTCGTAGAGCGTGCCGCTGGCGTGCCCGTCGAGCGCCAGCTCCACGGTGCCGGTGGAACCGTCGTACACCCAGAGTGTCACCTCGTCGGCGTAGACCACCTCGCTCGCCCCGTCGCCCTCGAAGTCGAACACGCTGGAGCCGGTGACCGACGAGGAGTAGTCCTGCACCGGCATCGACCAGCTCACGCTGCCGTCGGTCTCGATGACGCTGTAGTAGTAGGCGCCTGCCACGCCGATCTCCGGCTGGTCGTCGGCGTCGAAGTCAGCCACCGTGGGCGGACCGCCGCCGCCGCCGGGGGTGGCGATGCTCCACACCAGCGCGCCGTCGCGCACGAGCGAGATCGTCCCGCCGTACACCACGACGAGGTCGGCCCCGCCGTCGCCGTCGAAGTCGCCCACCGCCGTCATGCCGTCGCCCACCGGCGAGGTCCAGAGCACGCTGCCATCGGTGTCGTAAACGGTGCTGCCGGCCACGACCTCCAGCCCCTTGTCACCGTCCATGTCTACCGCGTAGGACATCGAGTAGCCCACGCCGCCGCCGCCCACCCAGCGCGTGCTCCCGTCGTAGTTGAACACCTGCCGACCGAGGATCACCTCGGCGAGCCCGTCGGCATCGATGTCGGCGATGGCGGGGCAGCCCACGTAGGACGGCTCCGCCCCGGCCTGCCACTTCACGTTGCCGGCGCCGTCGAGGCACACCACCGCGTAGCTGGTGCCGGCGGTACACACCTCGGGGAGCCCGTCGGCATCGAGGTCGCCGAGGGCCACGCCCGCGCTGGAGTACACCCCGGGCGCGACCGACCAGTGCGTGGTGCCGGTGGCGCCGTCGATGGCGGTGATGGTGCCGGCGCTGGTGTAGGCGCCGCCCGCGAAGCTGGTGAACACCACGTCGGGCACGCCGTCGCCGGTGACGTCGCCGACCGCCGGCGTCGCCATCAAGTCGTCGTAACCGGAGTACACTGGGTTCTGGTTCCACTGCCACTCGACCGTGGGGGTGAACGTGCCGACGACGGGCTCGCGCGCGCAGTCCGCGTCGACGTCGGCGGCGCTGCCGGGCGGGGCGTCGTCGTCGTCACAGGCGAGCTCACCGTCGGGACGGACCTTCGTCTCCGACAGCTCATAGTCGTTGCAGGCGCAAAGCGCGATCGCGGGGAGCAGCACCAGGCCACGCACCCCGCGAGCATAGCCCGCGTGGTACATGTTGCCCGATGTCTGCCCTCACGCCGGCCCAGCGCGACCGCCTGATCGTCGATCACGTGGCGCTGGTGCGCACGATCGCCGGGCGGCTGGCGCGCCGGTTGCCGTCGAGTGTCGACGTCGACGAGCTGGTGAGCGTGGGCACGGTTGGCCTCATCGACGCCATCGACCGCTTCGACCCCGAGCGTGGCGTGCCCTTCAAGTCCTACGCCGAGATCCGCGTGCGCGGCGCGATGGTCGATCACCTGCGCGCTTCCGACTTCGTGCCGCGGGCGGTGCGTCGCAAGTTCGACCGCATCGAGCAGAAGCGCAAGGAGCTCTTCCAGAAGCACGGCAAGTCGCCCACGCGCGAGCAGATGGCGGCCGCGCTCGAGTTGAGCGTGGAAGAGTACGACGACCTCGTGGGCGAGTCGCGCATCTACCAGCTCACCAGCGCCGACACCCCCCTCGACGAAGACGGCGGCACCACCGTGGGCGACCAGATCGCCGGCGACGCGGTGAACGTGGAAGACGAGTGGATCAAGCAGGAAGTCACCGAGGAAGTGCTGGAGGCCCTGGGCAACCTGCCCGACAAGGAGCGCACCGTGCTCACGCTGTACTACCTCCAGGGCACCAACCTGAAGGAGATCGGCGCGAAGCTCGGCGTCACCGAGTCGCGCGCCTGCCAGCTCGCGAAGCAAGGCATCAACCGGATGAAGGTGCGGCTCCACGCCTAAGCCCTTAGCCCTCGGTCGATGAACCCATACGACTTCGGCCCCGACCGCTTCGACCTCGACGCCCCGGAGGATCGCGAGGTGCTGCGCTTCGTGCTCAGCCAGGCGCTCTACGGCGAGGCCACCGGCGTGTACTGCGGCAAGTCGCTCTACGCGGCGCGCTCGCTGGAAGCCGCGCGCTTCTACGTGAGGCAGGCCCACGAGGAGCTCAACCACCTGGAGCTCTTCGCCAAGATCTTCCGCGCCCTCGACATGAGCCCGGCGCCCGCGCACTGGGTCATCAAGCTGCTCAGCGCCCACAACAACTACTACCCCTTGAAGGTGCTGATGGAGCACGCGCTCGGCGAGGGCATGGTGCTCGACATCTTCCGCGACGTGCTCATGCAAACGCTCCCGGAGAGCGACCCCCGCGGCGCCGAGATCAGGAAGAAGCTGGCGGTGGTGTGCAGGGAGGAGGAGTCGCACATCGCCTGGGGCGAGAAAGAAACCCGGCGCCTCCTGGCGGAGCACCCTTGGCTCCGCCACCCCTACTACGGCATCCTCGAGATCCAGCTCTTGATCGCGCCGCTCGCCACGCGGGCCTTCGCCTCGCGCATCGCCGGCCACCGGGTGCTGCGCCACTTGCCGGCCTTCGTGACACACGTGCAGGCGCGCGTGTGGGCGCAGGGGCAGGCGCTGGGTTTTGTCCCTGCCGAGCGGCCCGGCCTCGGCTACCGCCTCTTCGCGATGGCCTGGGCGGCGGCCCTCTTCGTGCGCAGCCAGTTCGCGCGCAGCACGTCCACGCTCGAGAGAACATACATGACGGAGCTAGGTTTTGCCGATGTCCGCTGAGTCCCCCCTCTATTTCCGCCAGCTCCTCGCCGGGCGCGACTTCGGGCGCCACAACCCGGTGTGCGGCCAGATGGAGAACTTCATCTACCTCGTGGGCGACAAGGCCACGCGCGAGTGCGTGGTGATCGACCCGGCCTGGGCGATCGACGACCTGGTGAACGCCGCCGAGGCCGATGGCATGCGCATCGTGGGCGCGCTCGGCACCCACTACCACCCCGACCACATCGGCGGGTCGATGATGGGCTTCAACGTGGAGGGCTTCGCTCGGCTCCTGTCGCGACACCCCTGCCCGCTGCACGTGCACCGGGCCGACGCCGAGTTCGTGCGCAAGGTGACGGGGCTCTCGCCGAGCGACCTCCAGCTGCGCGAGGGCCACGACAAGATCCAGGTGGGAAGCGTGGAGATCGAGTGGCTTCACACCCCGGGACACACGCCCGGCTCCTCCTGCTTCCGCGTGGCCGGGGCGCTGGTGGCCGGCGACACCCTCTTCTGCCAGGGCTGCGGGCGCGTGGATCTCCCCGGCGGCGACAAGGACGAGATGATGCGGACGCTCACCCAGCGCCTCGCCACCATCCCCGACGACACGACCATGTACCCGGGTCACAACTACGGGGGATCGAAGGCTGACTTCGGGTGGCTGCGGAAGAACAACCCGATGATGGACCCAGGGTTCTTCGCGCGGATGCGGTAGCGGGTAGACTACCGGGGATGAGCCGATGCCTCGCCGCGGGTTTGCTCCTGCCGATCGCCGCTTGCGTCGAGGCGGAGGCCTTCGGCGACGGGGCCGACGGGTCGGTGGACGCTCGGTACTCGTACGAGTTCGACGCCAACCGCAACCGGGTGCTCGAGGAGAGCGACTACGACGCCGATGGCACCGTCGACAGCCGCGTGAACTCCACCTACGACGCGCAAGGCAACATGCTCACCCGCGACAACGGCGACTTGTTGATGCTCATGACCTACGACGACGAGGGCCACCTGCTGGTGACCGAGATCGAGAACGACGAGGGAGAGGTCGTCCTGCGCTGGGAGCAGGACTACGACGCAGACGGGAACGTGCTCACCAAGCGCGAGGACAACGATGGCGACGGCGTAGTAGACAACCTCTGGACGTACACCTACGACGCCGACGGCTACCTCCTCACCTTCCAGCGCGACGACGGCAACGACGGGACGATCAACTTCCTCGTGCAGTACGGTTACGACGGCGACGGGAACCGCGAGAGTCGCGACGAGGACGACAACGCCGATGGCACGATCGACTCGCGCCAGACCTATGCCTACGACGCTGGAGGCAACCTCGCGGCCATCAACTACGATAACGACGCCGACGGCACCATCGACGCCCTGTGGACCGCCACCTACGACGCCGATGGGAACCGACTCGTGGCCGAGGGCGACCTCGAGGCGGATGGTCAGGCGGACTGGATCTGGACCAGCGCGTACGACGAGGCCGGCAACGAGGTGGAGCGGCGGCACGACGACAACGCCGACGGCGCCACCGACGAGAGCTGGGCGACCACCTACGACGCGCACGGCAACACGCTCACCGAGCGGCACGACGCCGACGGCGACGAGGCCATCGACGACGACACCACCTGGCTCTACGACTGCGACGTGTCGCAGGAACTCGATCTCCCATGACCCCGGGGCGGAGCTGGCATCCCTTGGACCCAGACTATGCCCCCCTAGATGCGACAAATCCGGAACCAAGTCCCCCGAAAAGCGACAAAGCTAGATCGCCGGGCGCCTCGGGACCGGCTGCCGCCCGTGGCACACGCGAATTCGCAGCGTTTGTCCGTTCGGGGAGGCGCCGCGCGAGAGCGGCGGGGCGTCGACTGTCGCATCGAGGCCGGCATAGTTTGGCGAGTGTCGCATAAAGGTGGGCATAGTCCCGCCGAGCGCGCTCGCCGACGCCCGCTTGTCCCCAGGCTATAATCCTCCCATGCCGCCGACCGATCCTTCCGCCCAGTGGCCCACCGACCCCTGGGCCCCGGCGCGCCCCCCGGGACACGACGAGTTGCCCTACGACGACGGAGAACCCATGGAGTCCCCGGTGCACCGGCGGCAGATGAACCTGCTCTGCGAGTGTGCCGAGCGAGGGATCGACCCGGCCCTCGCCGCCTTCGTGGGCGGCAACATGGGCGTGTACTACACGAGCCTCCAGGCGGTGAAGAACGACTTCAAGGCCCCTGATTTCTTCGTCGTGCTGCACGCCGAGCCGCGCGAGCGCCGCTCCTGGGTCACCTGGGAGGAAGGCCGGGGCCCCGACCTCGTGGTTGAGATCCTCTCCCCGAGCACCGAGAAGGAGGATCGCGGCCGCAAGATGCGGATCTACGCCGAGGGTATCCGCGTGGCGGAGTACTTCCTGTACGATCCCGTCACCCACGCGCTCGAGGGCTACCAGCTCGGCGGCGGCGGCCGCGGCTACGTGCCCATGGAGCGGGAGGCCGACGGCACCTTCCGGAGCGAGGTGACGGGTCTCCGACTGCTCGTGCGGCCAGGCACCTTCCAGGGCGACACGCGCGACTGGCTGCGCTTCGCCTACCCCGACGGCTCGGTGGTCCCCACCGCCGAGGAGCTCGCCCGCGCGGAAGCGGCCCGCGCCGACAGCCAGCAGGCCCGCGCCGACAGCCAGCAGGCCCGCGCCGACGCGCTCGCCGCCAAGCTCCGTGCCCTCGGCGTCGATCCCGACGCCTAGGCCCTGCGGCGTCGCAAGCTGATCGCTGCCAAGGCCACCGCGATCCACCCCGCCCCTGCGGCCGACCCACACCCGCACTCACTCGTCGCCTCGGTTTCCTCCTCCACCACGGGATCGGGCTCCGTCCAGCGGTCCGGCACCTCGGGCACGCCGCTGTCACCGGTGTCCTCGACGGGGGGCGTCCCGGTGTCACCGGTGTCGGCCGGCACGACGAAGCTGACAATCGCCGCGTTGGCGCCCTCCTCGGCCCCGGTGTACAGGTCGCCCGCGTCGGCGCCCAGCGCGAAGAGCGCGTAGTGCCAGGTCGTCCCCTCGTCGAGACCGGGGAGGTCGTCGGTCACCGCGTGCGCCTCGCCCCAGGTCGGGTCGAGGTCGAGGTCGACGATCACGCCGTCGTCGAGTCCGGTGGGCCAGGCCCCCTCGCCCCGCACCAGTATGGTTGCCCAGAGGGGGTTGATCCACGGGGTTTCCCAGGAGAGCGCCACCGTCCCGTCGTCGTTCTTGCTCGCGACCAGCCCGGCCCGGCGGTAGTGCCCCGCCGGGTCGTCGAGCTCCACGAGGCACACGTCGTCGAGGTTCCAGCCGCCAAACTCGAGACCACCGTCGGCCTGCAGGGTGTACACGAAGCGGACAGCCGTGTCCTCCGGCCGCGGCTCGCCCAGCGCGCTGGACAGCGGGTGGTCGCGCAGCACCCAGCCGGTGTCGAGCAGGTGCGTGCTGCCCCCGCCGGTGGCGGGGTTGCTCCACAGCTCGGTGTAGCTGGCGTTGTCGCGGGTGAGGTAGATGCGCGCTTGATCGTAGCGGGCGTCTTCCACGGTGAGCCAGCGACGGTAGCTGAACAGTCGCATCAAGCCCTCGCCGGAGAGGTCGGTGGCGAAGCTCATCAGGTACTCGGCGTTGCTGGCGGCGTAGGCCGCGTCGAGCGCGGTGCCGACCAGTCCCGAGCCCGAGTAGGCGGCGACGGGGTCGTACATGTACGCGCCGGTGGCGGCGCCGAAGGCCCAGTCGTCGGCGCCCTCCACCACCCCGGCGAAGGGAATCCCCCCGCCGTGGATCCATCCCGACGCAGACTCGAGGTCGTCACAGGCGAGCGCGGCGCGGTCGCCCACCCAGAAGCGCCAGGCGTCCTCGTCCACGTCGCGGTGGGAGTAGGCCGACTCGGTGCCGTCGGCGGCGTCGATCGACAGGAAGTACTTCACCACGCTGTTGGCCGGGCGGCGCGGCAAGGTCACGCTCCAATTCGCCCCGTCGCTGGACAGGGGCACCTCGGTCCAGTCTTCCCACCCGCCCTCGCTGGTCGGCAGCACCGCCTCGTCGTCGTAGGCCACCCACGCCGACACCGTGGGCGACTCGCTACCCGTGCAGTGGGTGAAGAACTGCGCCGTCGCGACCGACAGCTCGTATCCATCGGTGGCCGAGGCCTGTGCCTCGACCGGCTGGTGCTCGAGCGTCACCACGCCGATCGCGCCGGGACCGAGGCCGTGCTGGTCGAGCAGGGCGAGCAGCTCGCAGTCGTGGGGGGTGCCGTTGCTCCAGTCGCCGTCGTCGTCGTCGGCCACCAGCACCGCGTCCATCAGGTCGGTGAGCTCCGGCCCTTGTTCCAGCGTTTCCAGGAACAGCAGGTCGGTGGCGCCGATGCCTTCGCTCGCGATCCACTGCTCGCGCAGGTTCCACAGGAAGCTCGCCCACACGAGGCCGTCGTTGTGGACCTCCCCGGTGATGTCGTCGGGGTAGCGCCGGTCGGTGTCGATCTCCCGGATGCTCGAACCGTCGGTATAGAAGCCGGCGCTGATCTCCGGGTCGTCGAGGATCGTGGCCGACACGTAGTCGGCCGAGCCCTCGCTCACGTCGCCCGCGAAGCTACCCCCGGCGAGGATGTAGTGGTGAATCCCGTGGCCCACCTCGTGGTACACCACGCTCGCGATTCGTCCCGTGGCGTTGCAGCTGTCCTTCTCGGCGTAGAAGTTGATGGTCCCGTCGGTGTAGTAGGCGTTGCAGCTGCCGCTGTTGAGATCGACCGTGGCCGTGACCTGCATCGACAGCAACGAGTGGCTCGGCCACAGCCCGTCGAGCCAGTCGTACACCTGCCAGTAGTGATGCAAGGTGTCGGCCGCGCTCCAGCTGATGTCGCTGCCGCCCTCGAGGATGGCGTCGCCCTCCCCGGGACGGTTGATCGACAGGCGATTCTGCAAGACCTCGATCTCGGGGCCGGCCAGCTCGATGCTCACTGCCCCGGCGAGGCCGTGGCTGCCGTCGGTGGCGGTGGTGCCGGTGAGCCCGGCGCCGTCGGTGACCGTCACGCCCCGCGCCGGGCTCTGCACGGTGGCGTCGCCCGGCTTGAACGCCTCGTGTACGACGCTCACCGAGTCGTACCGCCGGGGGTCGTAGTCAAGGACTACGGCACCGTCGCGACCGAGGAAGCGAACGCGCCCCGGCTGCCGCTCCTCGCGCGCCAGCACGCCATGGCCGCGCGCCAGCGGCAGGATCACCTCGCCGGCGCGCGGCGTCGGCTGGTGAACCGGGGTGAGTCTCGCCCACGCCGCCCCCACGCGCCCGCCGGTGACCACGAGCAGCACCTCGTCGCCGAGCACCTCGGCGCCCTGCCAGCGGCGCCCGTAGCGCAGCAGCGTGCGCCCCTGCCACGCGCTCTCCACCGCCCTGGGCGCCATCAGCTCGCGCGGATCGATCCCGCCCAGCCGCGCGATGTCGCCCGCCAGCATATCGGCCATCGCGACGTCAATCCCGGCGAGCCCGAGGAAACGAGGCGTGCCGTTTCTCTCGTCGAAACGCACGTAGTTGTCGTGTCCCCACCGCTGCGCGAAGCCCTGCCAGGCCGCGCCCGAGCGCAGGCGCCCTTGCGCGGCGGCGCTTCGCTCGAGGTGTAGCACCGGGAGACCGGCGAGCGGGGCGTCGTCGACCGGCGCGAAGCCAAGCAGAAGGGCGAGCCACATGGGTCTGGCGATTATCGCCGTGACCGACCCTACACCGCCCCGCTTGACGGCAGCCGCTGGGCGGGCGACGATGGCGCAGCCTTCCTGGAGTCCCGATGAACTGGCGTCCCTCTCCCCGCCCCAAGCCCGGCCCCAAGTCGTGGCGCCCCTCGCCGCGGCCCAAGCCCGGCCCCAAGGCGTGGCGCCCCTCGCCGCGCCCCAAGCCCGGTCCCAAGGCCTAGTTTCCGTCCCGCCCGCGCGCGCCCTTCTCGGCCCCATGACCGCCGATGGCTGAGCCGCGCGCCACGCGCACCAACCTCCAGGGCGCCGCCGAGGCCTGGGCCGAGTGCCCCGAGGTGATGGACTTCCTCGTGCCCACGAGCCCGGTCCATCGCCTGAAGTTGCTCGAGCGCGACCTGTACCTGTCGCGATGGGCCTCGCACATCCCGCCGGGCGCGCGCGTGCTCGACGCCGGGGGTGGCATCGGCCGCTTCGCCACCTGGTGCCTCGACCGGGGCTGCACCGTCGATCTGGTCGATCCCGACCCGCGCTCGCTGGCGGCG
>VGRQ01000052.1 GCA_016875315.1 Deltaproteobacteria bacterium
ACCCCCAGGACAGGTGCCAGCCCGCCGTGCCACTCACCCCGCCGGTATGCACTCTCGAAGCTCGACTGCACGGCGCCGGAGCCGCGAGGGCGAGGATCACGCGGGGCTCCCGAGCAGGCGACCGAGGTGGAACGCGGCCAGAGCGAGCGCGACGCTGGCCAGCACGTATGCGCTCCCGGCGCGAGGCCCGAGGGCCACCGCGTCGGCGGAGAAGGCAGAGAAGGTGGTGAAGCCGCCGAGCACGCCGGCGCCGAGCAACAGCCGCGGCGCCGAGGCGGGGTCGGGGTAGCGAGCCACCAGGCACCCCATCAACCCCGACCCGATCACGTTGACCCCCACGATCACCCAGGGACCAGCCCAGCCCGCGAGGCCCACGCCCGCGGCGAAGCGCAACGACGCGCCGAGCGCCCCGCCAACGGCGACAGAGATCAGGTCGCGGAGCACGGTTCCCATCTAGCCGAACAGGGCGCGGGCGTTGGCGTCGAGATCGGCATCGGGGCGCACCCGCGACACTGCGGTCGCGACATCCACGAGGAAGCGCGGCTCGTTGCGCCCGGGCCCCGGGCCCTGGTCGGGGGCGTCGGTCTCGACGAGGATGCGCTGGGCCGGGACTCGCCGCAGTGCCTCGATGGGCTTGCGCGCGCCCGGCCGGGTGACGGCCCCGGCGAAGGACAGGTGGAGTCCTAGCCGCACGTAAACGTCGACGAGATCGGGCCCTCCCGAGTAGCTGTGCAACACGCCGCGTACCGTCCCGTGGCGGCGGAGGAGCGGCGGCAGGCGGTCGTGCGCCCGCCAGCAGTGCAGGATCACCGGCAGGCGAGCGTCGCGGGCGAGGCCGAGGTGCGCGTCGAGCACGCGGGCCTGCTCGTCCATGTCCACCGGCACGCCACCGTCCAGGCCGCACTCGCCGATCGCGCAGGCGCCCTCGATGTCCGTGGGCACCTCGCGCCCGTGAACCAGCGCATGCGGGTGCGTGCCCACGGCGAAGCGCCAGCCGTGCTGTCGCGACAGATCGCGCAGGCGGGCCCAGCCCGCGGCACGCACGCCGGGGACGATGAACCCGTCGACCCCCGCCGCCCGCGCCCGCGCCATCACCTCGTCACGATCGCCGTCGAAAGCGGCGTCGTCGAGGTGGGCGTGGGTGTCGATCAGTTCGAAGTTCCCTGCACCGGCGCGTCGCCGCTCCAGCTCACGACGAACTCGGCGCGGCGGTTCTGCTCCCAGGCCGTTTCCGTGGAGCGGCCGTCGAGGGGGCGCTCCTCGCCGTAAGACACCGACTTCACGCGGCTGGTGCTCACGCCGCGCTGCAGGAGGTAGCGCACCACGGCGTCGGCGCGCTTCTGGCCGAGGGCGAGGTTGTACTCGGTGGTGCCGCGCTCGTCGGCGTGGCCCTGGATCTCGAGGCGGATGTCGCTGTACTGGCCCATGATGCCGGCGTTGGCGTCGAGCGCCGACTTGCCATCGCTGGTGAGGTTGGCGCTGTCGAACTCGAAGAATACGCGCGAGAAGTTCTTCGTCATCTCGACCACCGGGGGCGGCACTTCCTTGACCTTGGGCTTCTCCTCCACCACCGGCGCGGAGACGATGGGCTCGTCGATGGGCTTCTTCTTGCAGCCGGCGGCGAGGATCAAGGCGGCGATCAGGGTGTAGCGGAGCATGCGGTTCTCTCGGGATGGAAGGGGTGGAAGGGGTGGAAGGGTGGCGCGCACTAACGCGCGATGAGCCGAGCCGCTTCCCAAGCCACGCCGCGCACGGGGCTTTTCGCCCCTGCCCCCTTGCAACGCTCTGTCATCGTTATAGCATCGGCGCTCCCCGGAGTCCGTATGAAGATCGCCGCTGGCTGTTTCGGTTGCCTCGCGCTCGTGTTCCTTCTCCTCACCCTGATGACGGGTACCCTCGTGGGCACCATCACCACGATGCTGGTCGAGGCCGACCCGGGTCTTGCCACCACCTTCGCGACCTTCAGCGCCTACATCCAGTACGTCAGCGGCGGCTGCTGTTGCCTCAGCGGCGCGCTCTGCATCATCCTCTTCGCGGTCGGCATGTCGCGCGGCGGCGGCGAGACCTACGAGTAGCGCGTGATCGACGTGCTGCGGGCGTGGGGCAACCTCGGTCGCCTCCCGCTCCGCGACTGCGCCGACGCCGGGCTCATCAACCGCACCTTTCTCGCGGGCGAGCCCCCGGTGTACGTGGTGCAGCGGGTCAACCCGCTGTTCCGCCCCGAGGTCCACGACGACATCGAGGCGGTCACCGGGCACCTCGCCGCCCGGGGAATGGCGACACCGAGGCTGTTGCGTACTGACGCGGGCGCGCTCTGTGCCGTCGACGAGGAAGGCGCCGCCTGGCGGGTGATGGACTTCGTCCCCGGCGTGACCGTGCATCGCGTCGACTCGCCGTCCCGGGCACGCGCCGCGGGTGCGCTCGTCGCCCGCTTCCACCGCGCCGTCGACGATCTCGAGTGGGACTACCACCACGTGCGCCCCGGGGCGCACGACACCGCGCTGCACATGGCGCGCCTCGACGCGGTGGTCCACGAGGGCGAGGCCCGCGCCGTGGCCGACGGGATCCTCGACCTCTGGCGCACCTGGAGCGGGCGTCTCGACGGTCCCACCCGGCACGCCCACGGCGACCTGAAGATCTCCAACCTCCGGTTCTCCACCGCGGGCGAGGGGCTGTGCCTGCTCGACCTCGACACCCTGTCGCGACAGCCCATCGACGTCGAGCTCGGCGACGCCTGGCGAAGCTGGTGCAACCCGGTGGGCGAGGATGGAACCGACACCTTCCTCGACCTCGATCTGCTCGGCGCCGCCGTGGCCGGCTACCGGTCCGAGCGCCCACTCCAGGCCGGCGACCGCGTTGCCCTCGGCGGCGCCGTGGAGCGCATCGCGCTGGAGCTGGCCGCGCGCTTCTGTCGCGACGTGGTGGAGGACAGCTACTTCGGTTGGAACGCGGCGAAGTTCTCGTCCCGTGCCGCCCACAACCTGTTCCGCGCCCGGGGACAGCTCAACCTCGCGCGCTCCGCCCGTTCACACCGGGGTGACATCGAGCGCGCGCTGGGTGGATAGGTTCACGTCGTGATCATCACGCTCGCGCTGGCCTGGTCCCAGGACGCCCCGGCGGAGCCGCCCCCCGCGCCCATCGTGGTAGGCGACGACGAGGTCGACGAGACGGTCATCGTCACCGGCGAGGCCGCCGTGCTGCGCGCGCGCGACGAGCTGGTGCTGAAGCTGCGCGACGAGGGCTACGTGCGCCACGAGCGCGACGGCGACTACACCGTCTTCAAGAACGACACGCCCTACATGCCCCAGGTGTGGCTCCACGACGACGGCTGGATCCAGCTCAAGGGCCAGCCGCCGCGCGTTCACTCGCCGGGGCACAGCTTCGCCAACCAGGGCAGCCCGCTCAACTACCTGTGGTGCATCCCCACCCTGATGACCGCTTGCGTGTCGGTGGGCACCGGCGCGCTCGGCCCGCGCCAGCTGCAGACGGTGCGAGAAGACGTGGTCGACGCCACCCGCCCCGAGGTGCAGAAGCTCAACGACGCGGTGGTGCGGCAACACCTCGCGCAGCGGCTCTACAAGGACATTCCCGCCGACCTCGAACGAATCTGGGGCGACAAGGCCGTGCCCGCGATCGACCGGCGGCGCACCCTGTTCCTGTACTGGGACAGCCGCACCGAGACCGACGCCGGCATGGCCGCCAAGGAGGCCATCCGCGCCTTCATGAGGGGCGTGGTGCAGCCGAGCGGCGATCCCTACACGCCCGCGGAGCTAGAGGCGCTCAACGGCGCGCGGCAGACCAGAGACCCGCTCGTTCTCTAGCCCTCCCACACCACGCCCACGCTGGCGAGGGTGAAGCCCGCGGCGGCGGAGTTCAGGAGCAGCTTCATGCCGGGCTTGATGGTGCCGTCGTCGACGAGATGACGCAGCGCGATCGGCACCGCTGATGCCTCGGTGTTGGCGTAGATGGAGTGCAGTTGGGGGACCCGCGACGCCGGGACGCCCAGGGCCTGCGCCACCTCTCGGAGGATGCGATCCGAGGGCTGGTGCGACACGAACACGTCGACATCGTCGACGGTCCAGCCGAAGCGCGCGCAGGCCCGCCGCACGTGGTCGGGCACCAGCTCGGCGAGGGCAAAGAGCGCCGAGCCCGCCGAGCGGAACACGCCAAAGACGGGGGCGCGGCAGAGGGGATGGTGCTGCGGGTAGCCCTCGGAGTAACTACCCACGATGCGGCCACCCCGCGCGTATGCCGTGCGTCCCACGAGCATGGCGGTAGCGCCGTTGCCGATGGTCAGGCCGGCCGCGAGCTGGTCGAGGTCGGCGATGCTCTGGATGTCGAAGCCGATGAAGCCCTCCGACAGCGAGGCGGTGCTCACCAGGCCCTGGGTCCAGCTCGGGTCGATGGCGGCGCGGCCGCGGAGGGTCTCGATGGCCACGAGCGGCCCGGCGCAGGCAGAGACGACGTCGTAACAGGCCGCCTGCACCACCCCGAGTCGCCAGGCGATCTCGGTCGCGACGCTCGGCTCGAAGTACTCGCGGACGATCGACGAGTAGGTGACGCTGTCGAGCGCGTTTACGGCCACGCCCTGCTCTTCCAGCAACGAGCGCGCCACGTTGCTCGCGTGCATGCCGGCCGCGTAGCGCTCGTCCACCTGCACGTGCCGCACGACCGTGCCGCAGGTGTTGAACACGAAGCGCATGGTGCGCTCCACTCGCCGCCACTGGGCGTCGTCGCCCTTGAAGTTCTCCCGGACCAGCGCCACGATGTCGTCGTTGGTTCGGCGGGTACTCGGCAGCTGCAGCGCCGGCAGCGACAGGTAGAGCGGATGTGCCATCTAGCGGCGTTCCGCGATGAACATCGCCGCTGGGAACAGCGGCTCGCAGTGGTCGCAGTCGAGCGCCACGAGGAAACGATCTCCGGGCGTGGCCGCGGCGATGGGCAGCGGCGCGTCGACCCGCACCTCGCCGCCAGTGGGGACGGAGTCGGCGCCGTCGAGGAGGCTCGCCAGCTCGTCCCAGGTCGCGCTTCCGCCGCCCGCAAGCGGTACGGAAGCCATAAAGGTGGCGTTGGCCGAGTCGAAGCGGCCGCCCGCGCTGGAGGCGGTGAGCTGGTGCCAGTCGAGCTGGTCGCCGTCGCCGAGCGGCACCGGGGTGGCATCGAGCGCGGCCGTGACCGCGAGCGTCCCCATCCCGTCGACGAGGAGGTAGTCGTCACGCGATGACGCCACCGACTCGCTTCCCTCGACCAGTACCGCGAGCCGCACGCTCTCATGGACGTCGCGGAGCACCAGCAAGAAGGGATCGCCCGGCGTGAGGTGGCTGGGACTGAGGGCCGGGGTGTGGTCGTCGAACTCCGACACCCGGGCGGAGCTGTACGGCCCATTGCCCAGCTCCCACCCGTAGAGTTCCACCATGTCCTGGGTGAGGTCGTCGCGCACCAGGGCCAGCGCCAGTTCCTCCGGGGAAAGGTCCTGCGCCCGGATGAACTCCACGCCGTAGGTCTCGGTGGCGGCGCTGAACGGGCGCCCGAGCCAGTCCGTCGTCACCGCTGTCCAGTCAAAACCCGCGTCGTAGGCCGCCGCCACGTACAGGGGGGTGAAGCTGGGCACCGCGGCAAGGGCCACCAGGTCGTCGTCGGACAGGAGCACGCGCTCGCTCCCGGTGTCGAGACCCGGGTCGCAGGCCAACAGCACCAGCCCAATCACTCGGCCGGCCCGCCGAGGCTCTCGACGCTGTCGAGGAAGCCGATGATGTGCCCGAACTCGGCGTCGGCGCGCCAGTTCTGATTGCCGTCGCTGTCGATCTCGCTGATGAAGCCACCGGTGCCCCAGGCGATGAGCATGTTGCCATCGTCGTAGGGGATCGCGTCGCCGAGCAAGGCGATCCAGTTGCCCTCGGGGCCGGCGTAGGTCCAGTCCTCGGCGTAGGTGCCCGCTCCCTCGTCGATCGCGTAGTGGCGCACGTAGGAGCGCGACTCGCCGTCGCGATTGTCGAACACCAGCATGCCACTGTCGTCGCGCAGCGGCGCGTGCTGGTGCTCGAAGGCCGTGCCCGAGGCCAGCGCCAGCGACGAGCCCTCGCCCCCGAGCGTCCAGAGGATCTCGCCGGTGGCGCGGTCGAGCTCCATCACCATCGACTCGTTGCGCACCGACACGAGGTAGACGCCACGCTCGGCGTCGTACTCGATGGTGTTGCAGTGCAGCCAGTCCTCGCCCTGCGGGTAGAAGCCGTTGGAGAGGTCGTCGGGCGGCGTCCACTCGTCCCAGGCGTTCCACACCTCCGACACCAGCGCGCCCGCCTCGTCGATCTCCACCACCGAGTCGCCCACGATCACGCGGCCGTCGCCGTACTCGCGCACGTCGATCTTGAGGTAGGCGTACCCGCCCTCGGGGAGCTCGACGAAGTCGTGGTGGGAGAGCTCGGCGGGGATCTCCTGCGCGTCGGTGCCGTCGAGGCTCACGCGGTAGATCGCGCCCCGGTCGATGGACCGGTCCTCGTCGAAGCGGTTGAAGACGATGGCGGTGCCATCGAGCGAGAGGCGCGCGCGCGTGTAGACGTCGTCGCTCTCGCCCTCCCACCACCAGGTGTATCGGCCCTCGCCGTCGAGCCCGAGCACGAACGGGTGGTCGCTGAACACCGGCGCGATCAGGTTGCTCCCGTGCTTGCGCTTGCCGCTGGCGCTGAAGGTGGGCAGGCTCGGCGAGGCGGCACCCGACTCGATCTCCACGTCGGCGCTGGCGAGCTCGCCGCCAGCGGTCTCGGTGACGGCGCGGAGGTGCCACACGCTGGCAGCCGGGACGCCGGCCACGACGATGCGGTGCTCGGTGCCGCTCTCGGACTCGCTGGCGGTGACCCGGCCGTAGTCCTCGTCGGGGCCGAACTCCACCCGGCCGGTGCCCGGCTCGTCGCTCGTCCACGTGACGGTGAAGACGGTGGGCACCACCTCGGAGCGCACCACACTGACCTCGTAATCGCCGGCGTCACCGGGAGAGCAGGCGAGGCAGCCGAGAAGGAAGAGGGCGAGCATCGGGCCGCGCACCTTAGCGCGGGTGCTGGCGGGTCGCGCCGTCGCGGGGTCCATGTTTTGCCAGGGCCGCCCCCGGTGGTGACGGCGCCGTGACATCAACATGTTCCGGTAGGCCATGCGCATCGTCGACTCCTGCCTCCGCTACGCGGTGGGCCTCTTGCTGATGGCGATCGCCGTGGTGGTCTTCGCCGTGGGCTGCACCCTGCTCCTGCCCTGGCGGGTGGCGCGCATCAGGCTGTGCAACCACTTCGGGCACCTCGTCGGCCGCTCGATCCTCGCCGTTACTGGCACGCGCATCGTGGGCGACCCGAAGCCCGCCGCGAAGGCCCTCGGCCCGGCCATCTACGTGTCCAACCACACCTCGCCGCTCGACATCTTCATCGGCATCTGGCTCGCACCGCTCGGCACCTGCGGCGTGGCCAAGAAGGAGGTGGTCTACTACCCTTTCTTCGGCCAGTTGTACCTCGTGTCGGGACACCTCCGCATCGACCGGAAGGACCGCGGCAGCGCCATCGAGGCCCTCCGCGACACCGCCCGCCTCGTGCGCGACAACGGCCTCGGCATCTGGATCTGGCCGGAGGGCACGCGGTCGGCCGACGGGAGACTGCGCCGCTTCAAGAAGGGTTTTGCACATCTTGCCCTGGCGACGGGCTTGCCCGTGGTGCCCATCGCGGTGGAGGGCGCGCACCAGATCTGGAAGAAGAACAGCTTCCTCCTCCACCCCGGCGAGGTGCGCGTGACGGTGCTCCCGCCGATTCCCACCACCGGCTGGAAGCTCGACACCCTCGACGAGCACATCGCCACCGTGCAGCAGGCCCTCAACGACGCGCTGCCCGCCGGGCAGCAAGCGGAGATCGTGCCCGCCGCCGCGAAGTAACGGCTACTCGGCCGGTCCCCCGGCCATCGGCACGTGGGCCGCGAAGCCAGCCGCGACACCGATCGACGCCGAGCCGGTCCACGTGGCCTCGCCGTCGGCGTCCAGGTCTTGCCAGGCACCACCGAGGCCCCAGGCCACGAGGAAACCGCCGTCGACCAGCTCGACGTCGCCGAGGATCACCGACGAGTAGGCCCCATCGGCGTCGAAGCTCCAGGTCTGCTCGGCGGTCATCGCCGACTCGTCGAGCGTGTACGCCACCGCCCGCGACGGCGCCGTGCCGCCCTGGCCGCCGTTGTCGAAGATCCACAGCGTGCCATCGCGATAGGTGGGGGAGTGCGCGTGGGAGAACGCCTCGGCGCGGCTCAGCTCGAAATCGCTGTCTTCACCGCCGAGCATCCACTCCAACTCTCCCCGCTCTCGGTCGATTCGCATCACCGTCTCGAGCGCGTACGACGACATGAAGTAGGCGCCCTCGTCGGCGTTGTAGCTGAGCCCGTTGCAGTGGATCCAGTCGAGGCCGTAGGGGTAGTAGCCAGAGTCGCCGGCCTCGGTGGCCGTCATGGGGAGATCGTCCCAGGCCGTCCACACCACCACCGCGTCGGTCGCCGCGTCGCCCCCGGGAGGGATCTCGACGATCGCGTCGCCCACGATCGACTGGCCATCGACCTCGCGGATGTCCATCATGCAGTAGGCGAGGGTGCCGTCCTCGTGCTCGAGGAAGTCGTGGTGCGCGTTGGGGGTCACCGTGGCTTCGAGCAGCTCCCCCGTCCACGCCACCCGGTAGATGGCGCCCAGTTCTTCCTCGCGATCGTAGGAGGCGGCGGAGTAGAGGATGCCGCGCCCATCGCGACTGGCCGCCACCTGCGTGGGCATGAAGTTGGCGTTGTCGTTTCGCTGCCACCAGGTGGGATTGCCCTTGCGGTCGTAGAGAATCACCGAGGTGTCGGAGCCCAACGTGTAGCTGAGCACGAAGCCGCTCCCGGCGCGTACCGGCTCTTCGCTCTCCACGCTCAGCACCGGGAGGTCGTTCGGCATCGACCCGGTCGGGATCACCTGGTCGCCGCTCGACACCGTCTCGCCGTCGATCTCGCTGATGGCGCGCCAGTGGATGGCGGTGCCCGCCGGCATGCCGGCCACGGCCACGGCGTGCTCGGTGCGGGTGCCCGCCAGCTCCACCCGCTCGCCGTAGTGGCTGCCGGTGCCCCACTCCACCCGCGAGGTACCCGGGGCGTCGGTGCTCCACCGCACCGTCATCGCCGTGGGCATCGCGTCGGAGATGCTGGCCTCGGCCTCGAAATCGACGCCGGCGGTGTCGTCGCCGGGTTCGCAGCCCAGCGTGAAGAGGCTCAGGAGCATGGCGCCGCGCACCCTAGCCCAGCGACAGGGGACCCGCAGTGCGACTCAGCGCCCGAAGAGGCCGGCCACGCCGAGGAGGCGGATGAACACCGCGGAGAGGCTCTCGCCGGCGAGCGCGCCCGACGAGGCGGGGATGATCGCCTCCTCGGCCTTCGGGTCTTTCCGGGTGAGGTACAGCGCGATCGCCGCCCCGATGAACATCGAGATCGTGTTCGACCCGGGCGTGGTGAAGCCGAGGCCGAGGCCCGCCGCCGACGGCATGTAGGGGCGCACCGCCGGGATGTACTTCTCGGCCAGCACCATCACGATCCCGAGACCGCCGCCGATCGCGATGCAGGCCTGCGCCGTGGGGTGCAGGTTGCTGATGCCCTCGGCGAGCATCACCGCCACGCCCTTCCAGCTCTGCGCGGCGGGCACCGGCCACTTGGTACCGAAGTCCTCGGGCCCCTCCACGAGCAGCGCCCATGCCGGCACCACGAACAAGCTCCCGGCGAGCACGCCGAGGAGCTGGGCCCAGAACTGCTGGCGAGGATCCGCCTTCAGGATGAAGCCGCTCTTGAGGTCGGTCAAGAGGTCGGCAGCGTGCAGGCCGACCCCGCCCGTGGCGTTGGCGGTCATGAGGTTGGTGGTGGTGTTGCCGGGGTCGAGCACGCCGAAGGTGACCTGCGTGATCTTGCCGAGCGCGCCGCTCGGAGTGGTGTCGGTCTCGCCGGTGACGCGGCAGGCGACGATGGCGATGAAGAAGCTGAGGATCACCGACACCACGCCCAGCCAGGGCTTGATGCCGAACACCAGGTACTCGAGTGCCACGACGAGCGGCCCGCAGATGGCCACGCCAACGACGAACCACAGCATCGGGACCTCTTTCTCTTCCTCCGCCGACTTCACGCGACTGCCGAAGGCGCCGGCCACGCTCTTCATCGCGTTGACGACGCTGCGCCACTGGAAGGCGAAGGCGACGAGGCCACTGGTGAGCATCATCGCCGAGCCAAACCACACGCTCCACTGGACGATGTACTTGTAGCCAAGCCGATCGTCGACGATCCCCCGGGCGTACACCTCGGGGACGAGCACCAGGTAGTTCACGGCCGCGCCGAGCATCATGCTCCACGCCGGTCGCCAGCCCATGATCATGCCGGCGGCCACGAGGATGATGCTGGTGTCGAGGCTGAAGGTGTAGTCGGAAAGCGGGCGACCGCGAAGCCGGGGCTGCGCGTCGAGCAAGGCCAGGGTGCCGGCGGAGAGCTTCGCCCGCACCCACTCCTGGGCGGCCCGCGGCAACAACAACAGCGGCGCGCCGAGCGCGAAGGGCAGCGACTCCGGGAGGTTCCAGGGGACCCACGAGGCCCTCGCCTCGCGCGCGAAGGCAACGATGGTGCCCACGATCGCGCCGCGACCAAGGAGGCGTCCCTGCCGACGCCCCTCCTCGCCGCCGTGCAGGGCCCGCAGCGTCTCCGCGGCGGCGATGCCCGAGGGAAATCGTAACTGCTCGATGTTGATCATCTGCTGCTTCATCGGGATGGCCATCACCACCCCGAGGAGCGCGATCGACGAGATCCAGCCGAACATCTGCAGCGGTTCCAGCTCCTGACCCGTGAGCATCATCATCGCGGGGATGGCCGCGACCGTGCCGCCGCCCACCATGTAGCCGGCGCAGCTGGCCACGGACTGCATCGCGTTGTTCTCGAGGATGCCGAAGCTGGTCTTGATGAGACCGACACGCTGGAAGAGCGCGAAGATGGCCCAGGCCAGCACGCCGGCGGTGATCGCGACCCCGAAAGCTCCAGCCGATCTTCAGCGCGGTGTACAGGTTGCTCAGGCTCATGAAGCCGCCGAGCAGCATGCCGGCAATGGCGGCGCGAACCGTGAGCTGGCGGGCGACGGTCGTAATCATCCGCGCATGCTACCCTCCGGCGGCGCACTGGGCTGCCGCGCTCACGCTCGGCTCGCCCGTGTCCGATCTCCCGATCACCCATGCCCACGTACCAGATCAGCAATCACCCGGGTGCTCCGCGCGTGGCCGCGCTCGACGGCGACGCGGCGCGCGCGCAAGGCCTGGTGCAGCTGCTGGAAGACGCCGGCTTCACGGCGCGGGCGGCGCTCACCCCCGAGGGCCTCGCCAACCTCGTGCTCGAGTGGCACCCGCACGTGGTCGTCATCGCCGAGGCGGCCACCGGGATCCTCCGCGCCGTGCGCGCCGCGAGCGGGAGCGCGCAGGTAGTCATCCTCGGCGAGACCGTGCCCGACGGGCGCATGCTCGCCGCCTTCAGCGTCCACGCCTGGGCGAGCCGCGCCGACCCGCCGGCTCGCCTGCTCACCACGATCGAGTCGGCCGCGCGCCGCCAGCGCGAGGTGGCCGGGCTCCACCACCAGCGCGCTGGCCTGCAGCGCATCCTCGACATCTGCCCCAGGTTGAACACCCTCCGCTCCCCAGCCGAGTTCTGCCGCGTGGCCCTGGATGCCTTCGCGCGCACCGTGGATCCCGCCGGCACCGAGACGTGCGGCATCTTCGCCATCCAGACACAGCACCCGCGGCAAACCCAGTACTACGGCGCAGGCCGCTGGGGCCGCGTCACCGGCGAGCTCGACCTCCCCGACGACGTGGTGGACGCCATCGCCAAGGCGATGGGCGAGAAAGCACCGATCGTCCACGGCGACGGCTGGGTGATGATCGCGGTCAACGGCGGCGAGCACGCGCGCGGGGCCATGGTGATCAACGGTGTCTCCGTGCCCGTCGAGCTCGACGAGCTGTGCGCCGTCTTCGGCAACGTGCTCGGCCAGGCGCTCGCCAACATCGTGCTGTTCGATCGCGCCACCCTCGACGGCCTCACCGGGCTCTTCAACCGGGCTTTCGGCCTGCAGCGCCTGCTGGAGACGCTCTCGCTGGGGGCGCGTGCCCCCTCCGCCACCGCGGTGCTGGTGGTCGACGTCGACCACTTCAAGCTGGTGAACGACCGCTACGGCCACGCCACCGGCGATCGCGTGCTCGCCGGCGTGGCGCAGACCATTCGTGCTTGCTGTCGCGACACTGATATTGCCGTGCGACTTGGCGGCGAGGAGTTCATGGTGGTGTTGCCGCGCACCGACGAGCAGGCCGCCAGCGTGGCCGCCGAGCGCGTGAGGCGGGCCATCGAGGGCTGGCGAAGCGGCGCCGACGCCCACAGCTTGCAAGTGTCGGTGAGCATCGGCGTGGCAGCGGCCGAGCCCGGCGAGCGCGACGCCCTGCGCCTGGTGGAGCGCGCCGACGACGCGCTGTACGTGGCCAAGCGGGAGGGTCGCAACCGCGTGGTGCGCGCCGGCTAGGCGAGCAGCGCGCGCACCCGCGCGGGGAGATCGCCGTCGGCCAGCGGATCGTAGCCGCGAGCGCCGTAGGCGCCTAGGTGGGCACCTGCCGCCACCACGCGCGGGTCCGTCTCGAGCGACAGCAGTCGCGACTGCACCACCACGCGAAGGTCTTCCACCACCTGCCGGAAGTACCAGCTCGCCTCGCTCTCCGGCCGCGCGATCACCGCGTCCCACCGGGCGCGGATGGCGGCGAGATCGCCGAGCTGCGCCTCCAGCACCGCGAACATCGCCGCGTGGAGGCCGAGCCGCTGGCTGTCGCGGAGGAGCTGCGCGCAGAGCACCCCGTGGCCGCCCTCCCAGGCCTCGACGACGATGCTGTCGCGGAGGAGTCGCGGCAGCGCGCTGAAGTCCTCGATCGCGCCGTTGCCGCCCAGCACCTCGATGGCGTCGCGCACCCCCGCGGGACAGGTGAGCGCCGTCCAGATCTTGTTCAGGTTGACGAGCATGCGGAGCGCCCCGGGCTCGGCGGCGGCGGCGCGCCCGGTGGCCACGCGGTCGGCCATGTCGGCGAGCCAGAAGGTCGAGGCGCGGGCGGCACAGGCCTCGGTCCACAGCCGCGCGAGGATGTTGCGGATCACGGCGAAGTCCTTGATGGGCCGCCCGAATGCCCCACGGTGGCGGGCGTAGCCCTCGGCCTCGCGCCAGGCGCGTTGGAGCATCCCTGAGGCCACCACCGCGTTGTAGAGGCGCGACGTGTTGAGCACGATCTCGACGGTGCGGCGGAAGTCACCCACGCGCCAGCCCTCGGCCCCCTCGAAGTCGATCTCCGCGCTTGCCATCGACCGGGTGCCCAGCTTGTACTTCAGGCGTCGAATGCGGAAGTCGTTTGGCGTGCCGTCGGCTTTGAATCGGGGCACGGCGTAGGCGCCAAGGCCGGCCGTCCCCTCCCGCGCCCCCTCGGGACGAGCGGTCACCAGGAACAGGTGGGCGTCGGCCACCGAGCAGAACCACTTCTCGCCGGTGATGCGCCAGCGATCCCCATCAAGTCGCGACACTACAGCATTAGCGCCCACGTCGGAGCCGCCCTGGACCTCGGTGAGGAACTGCGACCCGTGGAAATGCGTGTCGTAGTCGGGATCGTAGAGGCGGGCGAGCCAGGCCTCGGCCATGGCCGGGCTCACGTCGCCCGGCGCGCTGGAGCCGTCGGCGCGCGCCGCCTGCAGGATCTTGATGAGTCCGGCGGTACACGCCCAGGGACAGGTGTGCCCAGCCTCGCCGTCCTGGCCGAGCAGGTACAGGTGGGCGAGCGTGTCGAGCTCGCGACCGGGCGTGGCGTAGTTCCCCATCAGGCCGGTGGCGTAGGCGAGCTTCCCCATGCGGTGGTAGCCCGGGTGAAACAGCACCTGCTCGGTGCGGTTGCCCGAGCCGTCGTAGCGGCCGAGCCGGGGCAGGTTCTCGTCGCGATTGGTCTCGCGGGCGAGGGCGTCGAGCTCGCCAGAAACCAGCGCGCCGAATCGGTGCGGGGACTCAGTGTCGCGACCGTAGCGCGCAAGGAGGGCGCGGAAGTGGGGGTCGGCGTCGAGGGCGTTGGTGGCGAGCTCGGCGTTCCAGGCATCGAAGGCGGCTCGAGCAGCGGCGGGGGCGTCCATGGCCCCGGGCGTTATCCGGCCGCCGCGCGCGCGGCGCTAGGCCGGGGGACGGACGAAGCAGATGCGCTCGCCGTCGTGGGCGCGCTCCACGCTCACCGTGCCCGAGGGCCGGGTGACGCTCACCACCTCGCGCAGCAGCTTGCCCTCGCGCCTCATGTTCATCACCGTCACCGAGTCACCCGGCGACAGCGACACCAGCGCGCCGATCGCCGGGTTGTCCTCCACCAGCATGAAGCCGGGCGAGGCGGCCACGTCGTCCTCGCGGCCCGCGGTAGGGTCGTAGATCATCACGTTGCTGCCGCCGCTCCACACGCCGCCGTCAACGGTGCTGGTACACAGCGAGCGCTGGCCTTCCTTCTGCACCCGCAGGCGCACGTCGCCGCCCTGCAGTTCCGACCAGTCCAGGCGCGTGGCACCGTCGTCGACGCTCACGGAGATAACGCTGGCGTCGCGGGGATCGACGCCGTAGCGCTCGAGGGCCATCTCGGCGCCCATGAGGTCGGGCAGCGTGGCGTACACCTGGCGACCGCCGGGCGTGGCGCGCACCTCCATCTCGGGCATCTCGACTTCGAGGGAAAGGGCGGCGAGGAACATGGGGAGCCTCTCTCGGCAACGGGATCGGATGTCGCACCCCGCGACGTTAGAGCAGGCGGCGTGTTCCCCTTCGACGGCGTCTTGATCCTCGGGAAGGAGCTGCGCACCGACCCGGTCCGAGCCCGAGCCGAGCTGGGCGCCCGCGCCGCCGCCGCCGCCGCCGCCGTTCGCGCGGGTGCCA
>VGRQ01000053.1 GCA_016875315.1 Deltaproteobacteria bacterium
GGCCGGGAGGGGGCCGAGAGCCCCCGCCGAGAACCGCCCCTACACCCGCTCGAGCCGCGCCACCCCGTGCCCGCCGCGGCGGGCCACCTCGAGCACGCGCCAGCCCTGGCCGGCCACCGTCACCTCGCTCCCCGCGCCCACCCGCACCGGCCCGCCGGGGAGAAACAGCACGCCGCTGTACCCCCGGGCCGGCCCCGTGGCCGCGTGGTACTCGGCGTCCCAGGCGTTGCCGAAGGGCACCGCCACCCCGTCGAGGTCGCCGACCGTGGTCTCCTCGATCTCCACGACGCTCACTGGGCGGCGGCTCCGATGTAGACCGAGTGGTACAGCTTCTTGAAGCTGGCGAGCGGCAAGTCGTTCACCTGGTAGCTGGCACCCCAGGGGTTCTGCAGGGTGATGGTCTTCTTGTCCTTGTCGACGGAGATCGGCGCGTAGGCGTGCTTGCCCACCACGTTGGACGGCGCCAGCTTGCGCACCTCCTCGCTCTCCTTCTCGAGGTCCTTCGTGGCGCAGGCGACGGGGCGCTTCTCGGCGATGGCCTTGTCGATCGCCTCGGCGAGTTTCTCGTCGCTGTACGAGGCGGGCGTGATGGTCTGCGCGCCCTGCCCGGTGAGCAGCTCCATCGCGGCGCCGGTGTTGCCCCAGGCGATGTCCTTGTAGCTGCCCTTGCTCTTGGCATAGGCCTTCTCAAGCAACATCGCCCACAGCTCGGGGCCCTTCTCGCCGCTGTCGCCCGTCTTGGCGTAGGCCGGGTTGGTGGAGGACTTGCCCGGGAAGTAGTCATCGACGGTGAAGACCTTGGGCGCGGCCTTCCACGACCAACCGCCCCCACTGATGTACAGCGTCACGTCGTAAGTGCCGTTGCCGTTGTCCTTGATGAGCTTGCGGATGGCCTCGGGGTTGGCCCGAGCCACCGCCTCCATCGCCGCGATGAAGTAGCAGTTGGCGAGCGAGCCCTGCACCGCGTCGTTCGCATCGATGTCGTTGGTGTCGCCCGCGCCCTTCACGAAGGGCGTGCCCTTGAACTGGGTGTCGGAGTAACCCTTGCCCTTCTCCTCCTCGGTGACCGGCACGTCGGGACCCGACACCTCGTTGCCGGAGATCATCGCCGCGAGATCCGGCGTGATCGCGATCTGCTCGCCCGAACCGCCCTGGACCATGGCCTTCACTCGGTCGGCGCGGAAGCCGTTGCCGCGACCTGCAGCGACCGGGCCTGCCGGCTGCGCCGCGGGTGCCATGCTGTCCTGGGCGGGGGCGTGGGCGCGAGCGAGCATCGACACTCCGGGGCGAGAGTGCCGAGAGTAGCGCACGACCAGCCGCCTCGTTTGCCTCCGAGCGAGATTTTTCACGGGCCGTAGGCATAGTCCGTGTCGACCGTCACGTCCTTGCCGCCGTGGATGCTCGACCAGTAGGCGGTGGCGCTGTTGTTGTATCCCCCGGAGATCGACGAGGCCCCGCCGGTGGCGTCGTTGAGGTAGCCCCCCGACACCGTGGCCGCGATGTTGGTGGCGGTGTTGGCCGAGCCACCGCATATCGAGGCTTGCTTGCCCATGGCGTCGTTGCGCTCGCCCCCCGACACCGAGCTGTAGAGCCCCGAGGCGATGTTGCGGTAACCACCGCTCACGACGCTGGCCTCCTCGCTCGCCGTGCCTTCGAAGCCCCCGCCCACCGAGGCCGAGAGCCCGCTCGCCAGGTTCCCGTAGCCTCCGGCCACCGAGGCGTAGTTGCCGCTGGCGGTCCCGTAGGTGCCGCCGCCCGCCCAGGCGCTCGTGCCAGAGGCCACGTGGTAGTGGCCGCCTGACACCGACGAGTAGTCCCCACTGGCAACACTATGATCCCCGCCCGTGACACTGGCCGACGGGGCCGAGAGCAAGTTGGCGTGCCCCGCCACGAGTCCGCCGTAGCTGGAGTATCCGTGCTCCATGCCGATCACGACGTTGTGCGAGCCCGTGCGCTCGGCAGCTTCCGGGTTCTCGCCGTAGCCCACCACGAGGTTGCCAAGGCCGTTCGGCTCGGCGTCGGTGGCGCCCGAGCCACTGCGGACATGCAAGTTGGCGCCGACCAGGGCCACGTCGGAGCCCTCCACCTCGAGCAGGGGCTCGAGCTCCGCGAGCTCGCCGAGCTGCGCGCCAAGATCGGCGGTGGTGGCATAGCCCGCCCCCTCGACGGCCTCCAGCCGTGCCGTCAAGTCCTCGATCAACGCGGCCTGTTGCTCCACGGTGCCGAGCAGCTCGTCCACCCTGGGGTCGGTCGACTCGGTGGCGACGGGGCAGGCGAGGAAGAAGCTGAGCATCGGATCTCCGGCAGGCCGTCCATCGTCACCCGCCGCGACCCGGGGATCGAGCGGTTTCCTACGCGTCGAGGTAGTATGCGGGGCCCCCTGCCTCCCGAGGACACGATGATCCGCAGTTCCCTCCCCCTCGTCGCCCTGGTCCTCCTGGGCTGCCCTGGCGGCGGCGACGGCACAACCAAGGACACCGGCGCCGGCAGCAACTCCGCCTGCGAGGTGTCGCCCTCCGCATGCGACGAGGACGGCGACGGCTTTCGCCCCTCCGACGGCGACTGCGATGACGGCGACAGCACCGTCAACCCTGGCGCCAGCGAGGTGTGCGACAACCTCGACAACAACTGCGACGGCACCATCGACGAGGACGTCGCGAGCACCTTCTACATGGACTACGACAACGACGGCTTCGGCAACGCCGACCGCACCGAGTCGGCCTGCGAGGCCCCCGACGGCTACGTCACCAACGGCAACGACTGCGACGACGAGCAGCCTCGTGCCTACCCGGGCAACCCCGAGGTGTGCGACGGCATCGACAACAACTGCGACGGCACCATCGACGAGGGCGTGACCGACACCTACTACGCCGACGCCGACAGCGATGGCTACGGCGACGCGAGCGCTCCCGAGGAGGCCTGCGAGGAACCCGAGGGTTTCGTCACCGACAACACCGACTGCGACGACAGCACCAACAAGTCCTACCCGGGCAACAGCGAGGTGTGTGACACCCTCGACAACGACTGCGACGGCAGTGTCGACGAAGACGTCACCACCACCTACTACGCCGACATCGACGACGACGGCTACGGCGACGCGAGCTTCTCGCAGGAAGCCTGCGCCCTGCCCACCGGCTACTCGGAGAACGCCGACGACTGCGATGATCGCGACGACGAGGTGTACCCGGGCGCGACCGAGTATTGCGACGGGGAGGACGACGACTGCGACGGGACCATCGACGAGGACACCGCCGCCGACGCCGTCACCTGGTACGCCGACACCGACAGCGACGGCCACGGCGACCCGAGTGTCGCCGACGTCGAGTGCTACGCGCCCGTTGGCTACGTGGCCGACAACACCGACTGCGACGACGCTCGCGCCGCCACCAACCCGGCCGCCACCGAGTACTGCAATGGGGAGGACGACAACTGCGACGGCACCGTAGACGAGGACACCGCCGCCGACGCGCTCACCTGGTACCTCGACGCCGACTCCGATGGCTTCGGCAACGCCTCGATCACCGACCTCGCGTGTAGCCAGCCCAGTGGCTACGTGTCCGACGACACCGACTGCGACGACGGCGACCGCTCGAGCTTCCCCGGCGGCATCGAGGTGTGCGACGGCGCCGACAACGACTGCAACGGCGCCGCAGACGACAACCCCGTCGACGGCAACACCTACTACGCCGACGACGACGGCGACAGCTTCGGCGACCCGGGCAGCACCGAGAGCGAGTGCTCACTTCCCTCGGGCTACGTCGAGAACAGCTACGACTGCGACGACACCGACGCCAGCGAACCGGTGGTCGCTGACGCCTACGGCGGGTCCTCGGCCGGCAATGGGAGCGCCGCCAACCCCTACAGTTCGCTGCAAGACGCCATCGACGACGCGTGGCAGTGCGTGCTCGCCTACTCCGGCACCTACACCGAGTCCGTCGATCTCGACGGCAAGTCGCTCGACGTGTGGGGCGTGGAGGGCAGCGAACTCACCACCATCGACGCCGCGCTCACCCCCTGCGACTACACCAACCCCTACGACTGCTCGGCGACCGTGACCATTGCCTCCGGCACCAGCGCCAGCCCCTACATCCACGGCTTCACCGTCTCCGGCGGCACCGGCGGCGTCGACGTCAGCACCTCTTCGGCCACCTGCGCCGATTCCAGCGCCTCTCACAACGGCACGGAAACCTGCACGGTCTACACCTTCACCTACTGCGGCGGCGGCGTGTACGTGGCCGGCGACGACCCCACGCTCGACGACGTGATCCTCTACAACAACAGCCTTCCCGACTTCGACCAGGTGGTGGTGGGCTCCTACGAGCAGTGGTGGCTCTACAGCTACGGCGGTGGTCTCTGCGTGTCCGACGGCAACGTGACCATGGACTCCGTGTGGACGATCAACAACGACGCCGACGCCGGCGGCGGCCTCTACGTGGGCGCCACCGCGAACATGGAGTTCGAGCACGGCGTGATCGGCGAGAACGACGCCACCGATGGAGGTGGCGTGATGGTCAGCGGCGGCACCTTCTCGGGCACCAACGCAGTGATCGCCTGCAACGACGCCATCACCGATGGCGGCGGCATCTTCGGCGACGACACCGCGGCGATGTTCCTCGAGAACATGGCCCTGTACGGCAACGAGAGCGACACCAGCGGCAGCGCCCGCGGGGCCGACGTCTGGGTGCCATCGACCGCCACCTTCTGGATGGTGAACTCCATCGTCGAGAATGACACCGACACCGCGCTCGTGTACGGCGACGGCTCGGCCACCCTCGAGTACAACAACGTCTACAACGACAGCGCCGTGGGCTCGAACTACGGCGGGAGCTGGTCAGCGGGCTCCGGGTCGATCAGCGCCGGTGGTAACTTCACGCGCGCACGTTGCGACGGAAACCCGTATAACGACAACTGGACCCTCGACAGCTACTCCTCGTCGGTCGACGCGGGCGACTCGGACAGCGCCTACGACGACACCGACGGCACGCGCAACGATCAAGGTGCCTACGGCGGGCCGGGCGGCGGCGCCTGGTAGACCGGCGACCGGCCCTGGGGAATCTCGGAGGCGCCCCCTCACCACGCCCAGGTCGGCCCCGGGCCGACGCAGGCCTCGGAGCCCGGCGTCGTGAGGATGCGGCCCAGCTCGCAGAGTGCCGTCCCGCGCGGCATGGGCGGGCAGGCCGGGAGCGCGGCGCAACCCGCCGCCTGTCCCACCGTGTAGGGCATGTTGACGGGGTCGGCCGGGGCAGCCGCCACCCGCGCGATCTCCTCGGCCTGCGGGTCGCCCGCCATCCATCGCAGCAGGGCGTGCGACACGCAGTCGCCCGCGTGCTCGCCGGCCACGGACTGGCAACGGGCGATGCGGATGAGCACATCTGGCTCACGACTCTGGTCGAGGACGAAGAAGCGACAGGCGTCGGTGCCGCAGCCGAGGAGCAGCTCCTCCTCCGCCAGCCCGCGCGCCGCCGCCGCGAGCACCCAGCGTTCCTCGCACCAGGCCTGCCAGGCCCCCGCGCCCGAGCACAGCTCGCGGGCCTCGCTGGGCTCCCCCAGCTCCGCCACCTCGCGCACGAGCGCCGCCGCCTCGAGCGGGCCTGGGCCCGGTGCCGCCGCGCAGGCCAGGAGCGGAGTCAGCGCAAGTGCGCGCACATCAGGTGCCGGGCGCAGGGCGTCGCGTCTCGCGACGGCAGCACGCCGCACACCAGCGAGGCCTCGGGATCGCTCACCTCGCCCCGGTGCTCGCGCGCCCAGGACATCACCGCGCCCATGCGCAGCACCGGGTCGCCGATGGCACGGGCAGACGCCGCGACGGCGCGAGGATCGTCGAGCCCCTCCACTCGGCGCCACAGGCAGCTGTCGCGCTCCTCGCCCTGGAGGACCTCGCATTCCCCGCCCGGGGCGCTCGGCGGCCGGACGGCGAGGAGAAGCAGGCACGCTCCGGTGAGCACGAGAGCCGCGCGGGCCCAGGGTGCGCGGCCGAGCGCGCGGATCTGGCGTGCAGATCGCATCGGCGACCATGTGCCCGGATGGGGCCCCGGGGATCGCTCGATCTCGCGCGGCTAGCCGCACTCGAGCGGCGAGCCGTCCAGCGTGTACACCGCCACCCCCTCGCCCTCGACCTCGGGCTCGCCGAGCACCGGGCGAAGGAGCCGCTTCACCCTCGGCCAGTTCGAGCCGCCCATCGTGCCCGGGCCCAGCCCGGCCGCCGCGCCCTCGAACCGCGACAGGTCGACGACGACGTAGCGGAAGCCAAGGGCGACGAGCCGCGCGCGGTCGGCCTCCTCGTACGAGGCCGCGCGGAGCAGTTCCATGTCGCCGTAGTCGAGGAGCAGGTCGAGAAAGCTGTTCTCGGCCCGCAAGGCGAGCGCCGAGGCGCTGCCGAAGGAAGGCTTCTTCACCAGCATGCCGCCGAGGATGGGCTTCTGGTGGAGGGTCTGCAGGTAGAGGTTGTGCTGGTCGGAGAGGAAGGGCAGGTCGACCACGGCGCCAGCCGGGGCCACCGCCAGGCAGCGGAGGCCCCGTGGGACGGCACCGTCCCAGGTCGAAAGCGGCACGATCCCCACACGCCAGGTCTCCACCGCCACCATCGTCACCACGCCCAGCATTCCCAGTCGCGAGCGGGCCGCGGCGGGCACGAGCAAGCACAGGGCCACCACCACGCCCGCCACGCCGCGGCCGGGCCACCACCACCGGCGCAAGACGTCGACGCGCTCCATGAGCCAGATGTAGGGGTGGTTGACCACGAAGCCGTCGCCGAGCACCAGCACCGGGCCGAGTGCGATCCCCAGCGAGAAGAGCACGGCGAGCCCAGCCGCGACCGCCACCGCGCGCTGGCGCCCGCGCCAGAGCACGACCGCCCCGAGCGCCGCCGCGGCAACGCCCGCGAGCCCGAGCGCGGGCTTGCCGGGGGTGAAGCGCAGTCCTCCCTCCTCGACCAGGCCGCCGAAGACCCCGCGCAGCGACAGCACCTGCATGCCGGCGTCGTCACCCTCCACCGTGCGAAAGGCCAGCGGCGCCGTGGGACCGGTCCCATCCATCGCGAAGAGTCCCGGCACCTTCCCCTCCGCGAGTTGGCCCGAGAGGAGCGCCAGCGCCGGCGACACCGCGAGGAGCGCGACGAGCCCCGCCATGCCGAGGGCCCAGGCCGAGCGCAGCTCGCGGTGGTAGGCGAGCCGCACCACGCCGACGAGGACGGCCAGGAGCCCGAATACGAGGCCGTAGTACCAGTAGAGCCAGCCGGTGGCCGCCACGGCGAGGCCGGTCGCGAGCGCGCCCCGCGTGCTCCGGCAGTGCCACGCGCCCGCGAGCGCCAGCGCCGGGAGGGCAAGCCACGCCTGCGTGGGGCGTCCTTCCTCGATCTCGCGCAGGACGAAGGGGTTGAGGGCGAGCACCAGCCCCGCCGGCCAGCCTCGCGAGCCGGTGGCCACGCGACCGAGGTAGGCGCCGGCGGCGAAGTTGCTGGCCACGAGCGCCGCGATCCAGGCGTTGTAGCCAAGCACCGGGCCCAGCAGCAGCCGCAGCGGCCAGGCCGCGAGGCCGTCGAGCATGTTGCCGCCGGTGTGGGCGAACACGTCCTTTCCCCCCGGGAAGAAGAGCAGGTCGGTGTGGAGCAGCCCGGCGCGCCCGGCGAGGACCTCGCCGAGGTACCAGAACCACCACATCGTGCCGAAGCCATCGACGTATCGGACACCGGCCACGCGGGTGGTCGGCGACGCCAGGACGCCGGCCAGCACGAGCAAGACGACCAGGGCGCAGAGCGCCGGCGGTCCCCATCGCTGCCCCCGGGGACTCAGAGGGCACCGACGGCGAAGTGGACGCGAACCAGCTCCTCGTCGCGGTAGGCCAGCGGCGAGGGATTGAAGCCGAGGTCGAGCTGCAAGGGGCCGATGGGCGTGGCGCGGCGGATGCCCACGCCCACCCCGTACCGGAGGAGCGGGTCGGTCCCGAGTGCCATGGAGTCGGTCACCACCGCGGGGTTGGCCCACCACACGTTGCCCACGTCGGTGAAGAGAGCGAGCTGCCAGCTACTCCAGCTCGACAGCCCGAGCCGGGGGAAGGGAATGTCGAGCTCGGCGGTGGCGATGGCGAGGGCGTCGCCACCGGTGGTGACCCAGCGACCAGCCGCGTCGCGATCGCTCCACCGGAGGAGGGGGTCGAGGGCCTCCGGGTAGGCAACGTCCTCGCTCGAGACGTAGTTGGCCGGGCCCACGGAATCGACGTCGAAGCCGCGGAAGCTACCGCCGCCTCCCGCCGAGAGCCGCTCCTCGATGGGCAGCGCGAGGGACTGCTCCTCGGGCACCAGCGCCGCACCGGCCCGGCCGCGCAGGAGCACGCCGAGGCCCGACACGGGGAACAGCTGCGTCCACACGCCCTCGGCGCGCGCGAAGGCGATGTCGCTCAGCACGTCCTCGTTGACGATGAAGTTCACGCTGCCGAGGCCGCCGCGGGTGGGACTCGCCACGTCGTCGCGCAGGTCGATCACCACCGAGCCCTCGATCGCCGAGGCCCAGCGTCCCGCGCTCGGCAATACGGGCGACGGGTCGGAGACATCGTCCACCCCCAGCTCCTCGAGCCAGGCGTCCCCCGCCACCAGCACGCCGGGATCGATGTCGTAGAGGGTGCGGTACTGCGCGCGGTAGCCCAGCTCGGCGCTCACTCCTGCGCCCAGGGCGAGCCGCACCGAGGCGCCCGCGCCCGAGCGGTACAGGCGGTAGGCCGCTTCCTGGCTCTGCTCGTTGAACAACACGTCGAGGGCCACCAGCTCGCCGCGCGTGGGCAGGTTGGGTGCCTCGTAGCGAGCCGCCGCCTTCCACTCCGGCGCGAGCCAGTCTGGCGTCCACCCGTCGCCCACCCAGCCCACGCCCACCTTGCCATAGAGGGTGAGCCGGTGGGCGAGCCCCCAGAGGTTGCGATGGCCCGCGCGCGCGAAGACGGCGGCACCATCGTCCGTCGCGATGCCCCCGCCCACCTCGAAAGCGAGGTTCTTCTTCTCCTCGACGGCCACCACCACGTCCTTCACGCGGTCCTCGTCACCCAGCGCCTCCACGCTCACGCGCTGGAAGACACCGAGCTCGTAGAGGCGCCGGCGCACCGCCATCAGCTGGGCCGGCGACACCGCGTCGCCCGGGAGCACGTCGATCTCCCCCTCCACCAGGGCGCGGCGGGTGCGAACGGTGCCCTTCACCAGCGTCGAGCGAACGAGCACCACCGGGCCGGGCACCACGCTGACGGTCACGGTTGCCGCCTCGCCCCCGGGTTCGCGCACGGTCACCGGCTGGGCGTCGGCGTAGAGATGGCCGAGGTCCATGTGCGCCTCCACCAGCCGCCGGGTGCGCTCGCGCAGCGCGGCAGGGTCGAGTGGCTTGCCCACGAGCTCGCGGAAGAGCTTGTCGGTGTCGACCCCCGGCACGCCCCCGGCCACGTCCACCGCCTCGAGCCGCACCCGGGGTCCCGCCTTCACCTCCAGGCTCAACGTCACGAGGCGCTCCCGCTCGCCCGGCGCGGCGGCGAAGCCCACCCGCTCCACCTCGACGTCGAGGTAGCCCTGCGACCGGTAGAAGTCCTCGATGTCGTCTACCGCGCGGTCTGCCACCTCGGGCGTGAGCGTCTGCCGCGCCAAGATCGGCGAGTGTACCACCTCCCGGGCCGACTCGGCGGCCGCCTGGCACAGGAAGCGCGCGCTCGCGTCGTGGGTAGCGTCCACCGGCCTCGCCGCCCGGCAGCCCGAGAACACCGAGCCGAGCGCGAGCGACACGCCGCTGGCGCCGGTGTCGGCCGGATCCACCACCTGGCCCCTGGCCTCCAGCGCCGCCAGCGCGTATCGGGGCCCTCGCTCGCCGCCGATGGTCAGGTGTACCGTCTCCTCGCCCTCGCGCGCCCACACCTCGATGGCCGCGTCGAGGTAGCCGCGGCGCCGCTCGGTGTCGGTCAGCGCCAGCGACGCCTCCGTCCCGAAGTCGCGACCGAGTCGCGCGCCCTCCTCCATGCCCATCGCGTCGACCAGCTCCTCGGGACGAGGCAGCCTGCGGGCCTGCGTGTGATCGTCGAGCTCGATGGTGTAGCGGCGCCGCGGCTCGATGAGCACCGAGAGGCGGTCACCGCCCTCGGTGGGCACGAGCTTGAGGTTCACCCGCGCCTCGGGCCACCAGGTGGGTGTCCACCAGAGGAAGGCGCCCTCGTAGTCGCGCAGCTCGGCCTGGAGGGCGTCCTGGGCCCGTCGCAGGCGCTCGGCGGTGTACGGCCGGCCGACGGCGACGCCCTCGCGCGCGAGCACCTTCTTCACCCTGGCCTCGCTGAGCGCCGGGTTCGGCCGCACCTTCAGCTCCACGAGGCGCTGGGGCGGGCCTTCCTCGACGCGCACGCTCAGGCTCACGTCGCCCTCGTCGTCGTACTCCGCCACCACCTCGCACTCGGTGGCGAGGAAACCATTCGACCGGTAGAAGGCCTCGATCCGGTCGGCCACCTTCGCCGGAGCGTCCTCGCGCCAGGGCTCGCCCCGCACCGCGCCGCTGGCGGCCAGCACCTCGGCCAGGGCGAGGCTGCGCACGCCCGTGGTCGCCACGCGCCGCACCACCGGCGTGGCGTAGACCCGGTACTCCACGCGGACACCCTCGATCTCCTGGCCGTTGAGCAGGACCGTGGGCCAGGGCTCCACCCAGGCCTCCACCTGGGCAAAGTCGCCGGCCCGGACCAACGTCGCGATGTCCTTCCGCACGTCCATCGGGTGGTAGACCCCGTCCTGGCGCACCACCAGCAGCGCGTCGAGGTTCTCGTCGCCGAGGCCCCCGCGCGGCGCCGACACGCTCACCTGGGCCACCAGTCGACCGGCGTAGTCGATGGATTCCTCGGCGAGTGCGGCGAGCGCGAGGAGGAGGCTCAGTCGAGCTCCCAGCGGTACTTGAACTCGGCGCCCACCGCGGAACCGAGAGACAGCGCGCGCCCTTCCTCCTCGGTGGTGAGGTAGCTACCCACGACGAACCCGCGTGCGATGCGACGCTCGGCGCCGAGGTACCAGTCCTGGCTGTCGATGACGAACTCGCCGGTGAGCGTGTAGGGGCCGAGGTCTTTCTGGCCCACCAGTCGCCAGCTGGAGTCGAGGGTCGGCGAGCCCCGGGCGGTGATGCCACTGGAGATGTTCCAGCGGTCGACCAGCTCGCTGATGCTCGTGCCCGGGGCCTGCGACGTGATGAGATCGACCGCCTGCGCGCCGAGCGCCACGGCGGCGACACCGCCATACTGCTCGAACTCGTCGCGGGTCATGCCGAAGAGCAGCAACGTATTGATGTCGGCTTGCGACAGGTAGGGATCGGCGGAGGTGGTGGTGCGCCAGTCGGAGAAGGGTCCGGTCACGGCGTAGTACACGTGGTACTCGCGCTCGCGGCCGCTCACGTCGGTCTCCAGGAGGATGTCGAGATCGGGATCGAAGGTGAAGGGGTCGAGGTAGCGGATCTCGCCGCGGGTGATCTCGAACTCGCGATCCTGCAGGTACATCCGGCCGCCCGGCGTGACGATGATGGCGCCGACCATGCCGGGTCGAGCGGTATCGCCGACGATGCGCAGGTCGACGCTCGCGTCGGCGTCGGCGAGGTTGTTGCGCAGGTGGACCGTCTCGGCGGCTCGGACGCTCAGGTCCATGGAGAAGTAGTCGGTGCGATCCTCGCTCGCCGATCCGGTCAGGCGGCTGGCCTGGAGGCTGACGATCTTCGACTCCCAGTCGACGCGATCGCGGAACTGCATGTCCTCGATGACGATGTCGCCGCCGAGGAGCAGGTCGCCAACGGGCCCGTCGAAGTGCAAGTCGGCGTCGCCCACCAGCGGTGGGAGGTAGTCGAGGTACTGCACGCGCGCGTCGCTGAGCTTGCCGCGCAGGTCGTAACGGCGGGGCCGCCAGCCCTCGGCCGCGATGCTCCCGCTCGCGGTGAACTTGCCGCCGCCCACGTCGGCCTTCACGGCGTCGAAGGTGTAGCCATGGCGCGTGGCCCGGGCCCGGAGGCGCATGTTGCTGAAGGTGTGAGGGAAGTAGTCGGTACGGAGCGTGGCACCCTCGGTGTCGAGCGTCACTTCGATCGGCGCGTCGGCGCTGCCTTCCACGATGCGCACCCCCACGGCGGCCGTGCCCTCCAGCAGCGGCACGCCCGGCGCGAACAGGCGCGCGAGATCGAGGTCGAGCGTGCCCCCGCCCTCGAAGGATGCCCGGTCGTTACCGATACTCCAGCCTCTCAGGGTGAGATCGGTGCGATCGCCCTCGCGCAGCGACACGCCCGGTACTTGCACCGCGCTGCCATGCACCGCGAAGACCCATGGTTCCGGGTTGCGCAACTCGTGCTGGTTCCACCGCAAGTACACGTCGGAGAAGCGCGCGTCGATGCCCACGGGCGTGGGCGCCTCGCCGAGCGCACCGGCGAGGTCGATCTCCCCGGTGAGACCGAGCTCGATCTCGTGCCCGTCGGCGGCCACCGGGTAGAGGAGGTGCAGCGGCACGCGATCGAGCTCCGCGTGCACGTCGTACGTCCGCTCGCCCTCGATGAGCAGGCTGCCATCGGCCATCACCGAGCGACCGAGGAAGCGGCCCTTCCACGTGAGTCGCCCGCTCTCGTCGGTGGAGAAGTCGATGATGCTGTCGTCGGCCGAGCGGTCGCCCACGCGGGTACGGTCGAGGTACAGGCGCCCGCGAGGCTGCCAGTCGAAGAGCGTGCCGCCCACGGCCACGTCGGCCACCAGCTCGCCGCCCAGTCGCACCGGCGCGGCTCGCAGGTGGTCGAGGTCTTCGAGTCGCACCCCGTCGGAGAGGATCTCCACGTTCATCGCGTAGCCCCGTCCCACGCTGCCGCGGGCGAGCACCGCCTCCTCGCGCCGCCGGAGGCTCAGGTCGGAGATGGTCAGGATGCCATCGTCCATCCACGCCGTCGCGACACCGGCCTCGAACATCTCGCCGAAGGCGTCGATCTCGTCGAGATCTGCGTGGACCTCGCCGGACAGCCGCCTGGGCGCTCCGTGCAGCACCGCGTCGCCCACGATGCGCCCGTCGAGACCGGGGATATCGACGAAGATCCCCGTCAGATCCGACACCCGCCCCTCGGGGATCACGATCTGGGTGTCGATCCACATCCCCTCGGGCAAGAAAGCCAGTGAGAAGTCGCCGATGTAGCTCGAGCGACCACGCTCCGCCCGGATGTCGTGGAAGTCGAGCCGCTTGAGGTCGGCGCTCTCGAGCCGGGTGACCATGTGGTCGGCGATGGGCTTGTCGATCACAACTACGTCGCGACCATCAATAGCCGCCCACGCCGACAGGTCGTGAAAGGGGCCCGATAGCTCGCCCTGGAGCTCGGCGATACCGCCCAGTCCCGCCCCGCCCAGCGGCTGGAGGTGGTCGAGGTGCAGCGAGCTGAAGTCGGCCTTCACGCGGAGTGGCCCCTCCTTGCCGAAGCCGATGTCGGCCCAGGCGCGGCCTCGCGAGCCGCCGAAGTCGACGTCCTGGCCATCGATGATGGCGTGATGCGCGTCGAGCGCGAGCGTGCCGGTGATCCGGCCGTCGGGCGGCGCGAGGATCACCTCGGCCCGCGTGTCGTAGGCGCCCCGGCGCACCACCAGGTCGGAAACGCCGACGCTCACGGGGCCAGCGAGCGCGAAGGGCTCGACCGTGCCGGTGAGCCGCGCCTCCACCTTGCCCTCGAAGTCCACCCAGGGCCCGCGGTGCGCACCGGTGGCGCGGAGCGCCGGCCCGAGGTGGACGCCCTCCGCGAGCAGGTCGGCGACGAGCGTCTTGCTCTCGAGGTCGGCGACGGCGTCGAGACGCACGGTGCCCTCGGCCCATCGCATCTCGAGCCCGCTCGCGCGCGCGACGTTTCCCTCCACCCGGAGGGGCCCGACGAGGTCGCCGAAGGCCACGGCGGCCGGCTCGCCCTTGCTCGACAGCCGCCACAGGACCACGGAGTGTGTCGCGAGCGCGATGTCGGCCACCGGCTGCGAGACCGGACCGCTGAGCACGACACCGAGGTCGGCGGCGCCATCGACGTATTTCCTCGGGTCGACCGGGGACGTGGTGAAGGCGGGCAGGGCCACGTGGACGTCGAGATCGCCATCGACCAGCCCCTCCGACTCGACACGAAGCCGCCCGGTGACGGCCACGTCCTTCGCGTGAAACTGGACGTCGGGCAGGTCGACATGGCGCGGCGACAGCTCCACTCGCGCGAAGGTCGTCGGTCCTGCCGTCTGTTCGATGGTGCCCTTCCGGACGAGCAGATGGCCGAAACTCAGGTCGTGGCGACCGCCCTTGGCGGGCACCACGTCGAGGTCGTCGACCTCGACCAGCAGATCGGCCCCCTCCACGCGAAAATGACCGTCGGTGACCACCAGCTCCCGCCAGGGGAAGCGCCGCGGGCGAGGGGCGCCGCTCGGCTGCTGGACCCGGTCGCGGAACTCGCGGATACCGTCGGGATCGAGGTGCAGGCTGAGGTCGGGCCCCTCGATCACCAGCCGTTGCAGTCCCGGAACCCACTGGTGGATGCCGAGGCGACCGCGGATCGAGCGCACCCCGAGGATGCGCTCGCCGGTGGCCCGGTGGTTCACCACGATGCCCTCCAGCGCCACCTCGGGCGGGAAGTAACTCAGGCTCGCCGTCGCGACCGTGACTTCCTCGCCGAGCAAGCCCTCCGCGAAGGTTTCCGTGCTGCGCGCCGCGATCCGCGCCACGAGATCGGTGCGGAGGATCACCAGCACCAGGCCCACGAGGGCCAGCGGCACGAGCCATGGCCAGCGGGCCCGGCGGCGGAGGCGGGGTGGGACGGGCGGCACCGGCATTGCCCCTATGGGACACCGTGGCTATATGCACGTGCGCCGCGGGCGTAGCTCAGTTGGTAGAGCACGAGCTTCCCAAGCTCGCTGTCGAGGGTTCGATTCCCTTCGCCCGCTCCAGTGGTAGAGGGGGGGAAACCCGCGTG
>VGRQ01000054.1 GCA_016875315.1 Deltaproteobacteria bacterium
GTCAACCGCGTCGCCGCCCCGCTACACTGCCGGCCGTGCCCCGCCGCGCCCTCGTCGCCGTCGAGCCCGCCCACGCGGTCGTGCGCGTGGGCGACGAAGACCGTCGCGACAGCCGCACCGAGGGCGCGTGGAAGGCGGTGGAGCGGCTCTACGAGGCGGGGCTGCACCCGGCGATCGCCCTGCACGTGGTGCACCGCGGGCGGGTGCTGCTCGACCGGACCATCGGTCACCTCGCCAACGCCCCCGGGGCCGCCGCCGGTCCGGTCGCCACGCCAGACAGCCTGTTCAGCCTGTTCTCCGGCTCGAAGATCGTCACCGCCGCGCTGGTCCACGCGCTCGTCGACGATGGGTTGTTGTCACTCGACAAGCCCGTCGCCGACTATATCCCGGCCTTCGCCCAGCATGGCAAGCACACCATCACGCTGCGCCACCTACTGAGTCACACGGCCGGCATTCCCGACATGCCGCCGGGGCTCGACGCCGTGGGGCTCTTGCGACGCGGCGAGGCGCCGGTCGCCGAGATCTGCGCCCTGCGCCCATTGACGCCCCCCGGCGAGCGGGTGGCCTACCACCCGATGACCGCGTGGTTCCTGCTCCAGCGCATCCTCGAGGACGTGGCAGGCACGCCGCTGCGGCCGCTGTTGCGGCGGCGCCTGCTCGATCCGCTCGGCATCGAGAACCTCGGCTACGGCGTGGACCCGTCCCGCGTGGCGGAGGTGGCGCTCCACGCCATCACCGGACCACCCGCGCCGGGCGTGATGACGCGCATCTTCGAGCGCAGCATCGGCGTCGACCTCGACACCGCCGTCCGCGTGTCCAACGAGCCGGCCTTCCTCGCCGCCACGCTGCCCTCGGCGAATGTCATCGGCAAGCCGCGGGAGATGAGCCGCTTCCTGGAGATGCTGCGCCTCGGCGGCACGCTCGACGGCGTCCGGGTGCTCTCGGAGTCCGCCGTCCAGTCGATGGTGACGCCCGCCACGCCGCGCCAGTTCGACGCCACCTTTGGCTTCCCCATGCGCTACGGCCTCGGCGTGATGATGGGTGGCAGGCGATTCAGCCTGTACGGCCTCAACACCCCCGGCGCCTTCGGCCACCTCGGCCTGTCGAACGTGGTCGTCTACGCCGACCCGGCGCGCCAGCTCTCCGTGAGCTTCCTCAACACCGGGAAGCCGATGATGGACCACGACATGCTGCGCTGGTACTGGGTGCTCCAGCGGATCGTGAGCGTGTTTCCCCGTCGTTGACCTGCGGCAAGTCGAGGCCGCGCCCGGCCCGCCCGCAGCGGGGTCGAGAAACGTGATCGAGGTGCCCGCCACCGCGTCACTCGACCACCGGGTGGCGGTCCTGGCGCGCCCCATCGCGGAGCGCAGCGCAGCCGATGGGGACGCCAGGGCCGACAGGACCCGGCGGCCGAAGGCCGTGCACGAGACTGGCGGGCACCGGATTACCTGGAACTCGGGGGTCCCCGAGTCGCGAATAAGGGCCGGGCGCGGCCGGCGCTAGGGCGTGAAACAGCCCCGCGGCCCCGAGTCCGTGGTGCCGTCTTCGGCCTTCGGCGAGTTGTCCCAGTACTCGTCGAGCACGCCCACGGTTCCCTCCGGCCAGTTGATGAAGCCCGGCTCCCAGGCCCAGTCGCGGCTCATCGCGTAGCTGCCCTCGTACACCTCGATGCCGTAGGTCCACACCTTCACCGTCGCCACGACGGTGTCGTCGCCGTTGTCGTCGTAGTAGTGAACGAGGATCTGGTAGTCGTCGTCGACGGGCGCGTCGATGTTGATGTTCTCCGGGCCGTAGCCCCAGCGGGCGTCGAGGTCGAGCGAGGGATCGTCCACCGCGTCGAGCGCGGCGCCCCAGTCCGGCGTCTGGTTACAGAAGTTACAGTCGTAGGGCTCGGCGAAAAACTGGCCCTCGCTGGTCATCAGGTGCAGGTCGAGGTCGGCGTTGGCGGTGTTCCACGACAGCTCCACGTGGAGATCTTCCTCGGGGACGGCGTCCATCTTGCAGCGCGCCGGCGCGCTCGACACGCCGTCGGAGTTGGTGACCACCAGCGACACCTCGTACTCGCCGGCCACGTCGGTCAACAAGTACGCCACGCTGGAGGTGTCGTCGGTGAGACCGGACACCGCCGAGCCGCTGGGTGTGCCATCGATCGACCACTGGTAGGTGAGCGGGAGCCCCTCTGGGTCGGAGGAGCCCGTGCCGTCGAGCGTCACCGTCCGGCGCGGCTCGATGGGGCTCGGGCAGTCGATCTCGGCGTCGGGGTACTGGAAGTCACCGCCGCCGTTACCGAGGAGGGTGAGCGTCACTTCCGGCTCGTCGGGGTCGTCGCTGGGGATGGTGACCGTGCCGTTGTCGCCTTCCTCGTCGAGCGGCGCGTACAGGTACACCAGGGTGAGCGACTGGCCGGCGGGGATGTTGTAGCCGGAGGGATCCTCCCCCACGAGCGTGAAGGTGCTGGCGCCCGACTGCTCCAGGGTGCCGAGGGTGAGCGAGGCCCCGCCCTCGTTGACGATCTGCATCGTTCCGTAGCTGAAGAGCGGCGGGGTCACGCTGCCGAAGTCGATCACCTGGGGGCTCAGCGCGATGTCGGGCGTGGGGGCGTACACGCCGGTGCCCGACATCGGGATGATGAACTGCCCATCTTCCTCGTCGTCGCTCCAGATGGTGATCGTCCCGGTGTAGTCGACGTAGGTTTCCGGCTGGAAAAACACGTGCATCACCAGCTGCTCGTCGTTCTGGAGCACGATCGGCCCCTGCTGGTCGACCGAGAACACCGACCCGGGGTCGCTCACCACGTCGATGCGCTCGATGTCGAGCTCGTCGAGGCCCGCGTTGATGATGGTGACCTCCGCCGTCTGCCCGTAGAGCGCGGGGACCTCGCCAAACTCGAGCGACGTCGGGGTGACGGTGATGTCGGGGTACACCCGGTTCACGCTCGTCTCCGGCTCGCAGGCCACGAGGAGGAGCGGGACGATTCCGGCACGCAGCATGAGGTCTTCTCCGGGCGGCAGTCTAGCCCCGGAATGGCCGATCTGCGGCCGAGGGGGGTATGGTGGCGCCGCGATGTGGATCCTCTTCGCCTTCGCCTGCGCCTCCTGCTTCCAGCCGCCCTCGTCGGCCGAGGAGAACAACGAGGAGATCCCGCCGCCGCCGGAAGACGACGACACGGCGGAAGACACCGCCGGCACCCAGGAGGGCCCGCCCGAGCTCTGCGCCGTGGAGGAGATCGAGCCCGACGACGACCCCGCGGGCGACTACGGCCGCATCCTGTCGGTGCCGATGGAGTCCTACGCGTGCGGCAACATCGACGTCGAGGGCGACACCGAGTGGTTCGAGTTCACGACCACCGAGGGCGGCTGGATGAAGTTCGACGCGCAAGCGGCCGCGCGCGGATCCAGCGCCGACCTGATGTACCAGCTCTTCATGACCGAGGGCGGCGACGAGACCACGCGCACGCTCAAGCGCCAGCTCTCGAGCGACCCGCTCAACGTGTGGCTGGCCCCCGGGCCCGGCACCTACAACGTGTTCATGGGCGAGACCGAGGCGGCCTTCGGCGACGAGTATCGCTGGTGGGTGCTCCCGACCATGACCAAGGCGCCGGTGGAGTACGGCAAGACCGAGGAGCAGCTCGCGACCGAGCACGGTCGCGACAGTGTGACGCACGGAAGCTACGAGGAGCGGTTGACTCTCACCGTCCGCCCCCAGGACGCGGAAGAGAGCCAGTACGCCGACTACCGCGTGTTCGGCCATCTCGGCGAGAACGACGAGCAAGACTGGTACTACGTGGCGATCCCGCCGGGGGCCACCAGCCTCCACCTCGAGGTCGACGCCTGGGAGTTCGGGTCGGCGGCCGACATGCAGATGGACATCTGGTGGGACGACGACGGCGTGTTCGGCAACGACGACGACGAGCACATCTGGACCGACAACTACGGCCACAGCGACTACGACCACGACCCGTGGGCGGAGATCTGCACCAACCTCGCCGACCACGTGGGCGTGGTGTTCGAGCTCGAGCTCGACCCCGCGGAACAAGTCACCGGCGCGGGGATGTTTCACTGGTACACCATCGAGGCCTTCGCCGAGTACGGCGAGGCGGAGGACGAAGCATGCAAGTAGCGAAACTCTGGGCCGTGCTGGCGCTCGTCGGCTGTGTCGACCTCGCCGACGATCCCGGCAAGGAGGGCGACAGCAACGGCTCCGAAGACACCGACACCGACTCGGCGACGGGATCCGGCTGCTCGGTCCACCTCACCGACGTCAACCCCGCCGACGGCGCCGTGGGCGTGTACTACCGCGACCCGCTGGTGCTCAGCTTCGACGGCGACGGCACCGCCGCCGACATCCGGGTGACCGACAGTGCCGGCGCCGACGTGGCCACCAGCGAGGCCTGGCAGGACGGCAACGTGCAGGTGTGGGTGTACGCCGAGCTGGCGGGCGCCTCCTCTTACGACCTGGCGGTGACCATCGAGGGCTGCGACTACGCCACCGGCTTCAGCACCTCGGACATCGGCACGCCGCTCACCATCGCCCCCGGCGATCTCGAGGGCCGCACTTTCACCTTCGCGCTCAACGAGGCCAACATCTCCACGCCCTCGATCATCGAGGGCTTCGACGACGACTACTTCACCCAGCCGCTCCTGTTCATGGTGACCCAGGCCGACACCGCCACCGTCACCCTGCTCGGCGCCCCGGGCGAGGGCACCAGCGGCAGCTACACGCAGGTGGCCGACGAGCCCACCTGGGACTTCCCCGCCGCCGACTTCACCGAGCTGCCCTACTTCGTCACGTACTCCGACTACATCGAGCTGAGCTACCGCGGCACGCCCATCCCCATCTACGGGTTCAGCTTCGAGGGCGTCTTCTCCTCCGACGGCACCGCCATCGAGGCGGGAACGGTGGGCGGCCTCGTCGACACGCGCGAGATGTACGCCTTCCTCGGCCTGCCCGAGAACCCCGAGGCCATCTGCGACTACGCCTCCGGCTTCGGCGTGTACTGCGAGGATTGTCCCGACGGCTACGAGTACTGTCTCACCGTCGTGGGCGAGGACATCACCGCCCCCTACCAGGCGGATCTCACGCTGGTCGCCGTCGAGTAAGGGCGCGTCGAAGCTCCTCGCCGGAGAAACACGCGGCGTAGAGTCCGAGGGTGAACAGGGAGAAGCTGCCCACCTCGAGCGTCACCTCGATGAGGACGTGCAACACCAGGCCGAAGGCGAGGAAGGGAAGGCGGAAGTCCACCCGGTTGAACTGCGCGCGCAGCCAGCCAGCCCGCGCCCGCGTGTGACGGAACCAGGCCGCGAGCACCAGGAGCGGCGAGGAATGCTCGAAACACCACGTCGTGAGCGTGCCGAGTTGGGTGAGCGGGTACAACGGCGCCAGCCAGCTCATCTCGAAGCGGTGCCAGGTGGGCTGCTGGAGCACGTACCAGAGCACGTCGAGGCTACCCCAGGGCACCCAGCCCGAGGAGAGCTTGTGCCAGGCCGTGCTGTCGTACATCACGACGAGCTGCCAGCAGAGGAGCCAGCGCGCGGCGGCGTAGGCCTCGACGGGCGGCCGGCCGAGCCGCGCGCGGATGGCGGCGTCGATCGAACACGCGCCGCCACAGCCGCTGAAGAGCAGCACCCACAGCACGGCGCCGCCGAGGTAGTCGTAGGAGCCGCCCGCGTTGGGTCCGAGCCCGGTGAGCGCCGCCCAGCTCCACGCCAGCGCGAGGTTGGCCAGCGGCGTGAGCAGGCCGAGGGCGAAGCACAGGCCGCTCGCGATCCCGAGGGCCATCACCGCCTCGACGTTGCCGGGGGTGGGGCCCCCGATCCAGTCGATGGGCGTGTGAAACAAGTTCACCAGCCCGCCGTCTGCCGTCGCCTGCCAGGTCCAGCGCCACGCGCCGGTGGCCCACATGCGCCCGAGGTGCCCGGCGATGGCCAGCCCGAAGGCCACCCGCACGAGCGCCACGGCGTGCGCCGGCTCGCGGCGGTCCCAGGGGATCATGGCCGCGTCACCACGCGGACGAACACCGCCTCGCCCTCGGGTGCCGTCCCCGCGCGCACCTCGGCCGCCGTGGGGGTCCGCGCCTTGATGAACTGGCAACGGACCGCGTCGATCCCGGCCATTTCCGCGAACAGCGCGGCGGCGAAGGTCTTGCACGCGCTGGTCCAGCGCTTGGCCCCCGAGGGCCAGCCCCAGGCGAAGATGCTGGCGCGCATGCGCTCGGTATCGAAACGCGCGGCCTGCCAGTTGGCCCCGGCATCGCGCTCGCGAAACACCGTGGTCCAGGCGTAGCCCTCGCGCACGGCGATCTCGGCGCGGGTGGGGAAACGGTGGGCGCCCACGAACATCTTCCAGCCCTGCCTCGTGCCCGTGGCGTCGAGGTAGTCGTCGAAGGGCTCGAGCACGGCGCGGCGCGCGTCGGAGACCGCCACCGCCGCCTCGTGCGCCCAGTCCTGGAGCGCCTCGCTGGGAACGCCCAGCAAGCGCGACCAGCTCTCGAACTCGCCCTGCACCGTGGGGTCGGACCAGTTGCTGCGGCTGATGCCCTGCCCGGCGCTGGGGATCGACGAGGCACACACGGCCGCCGCGTGGAAGATCACGAGCACGGCGATCAGGTGGCGACGCACGTGACACCGGCCAGGGGCAGCGCGCGGATGCGCTCGCCCAGGGGGTACTCGACATCGCCTGGGTAGACGACATCGAGCCGATCGAGCCCGAGGCGGGTGACACACTCCACCATGGAGCGCGTGCGCGTGGGCGCCGAGTGCCGCTTGAACTCGAAGCCCAGCCGTCGCGACCCACGGATCACGAGGAGATCCAGCTCCGCGCCGCCCTGAGTGGCCCAGTGGAAACACTCCGATGGGCGCGCGCCCAGGTCGCGGATCACCGCCTCCAGCGCAAATCCCTCCCAGGAGGCACCCACCTTCGGGTGGCCCTCCAGTTCCTCGGCCGTGGTCAGCCCGAGGAGCGCGTGGAGGAGGCCCGAGTCGGAGAGGTAAACCTTCGGCGCCTTGACCTGCCGCGACGAGATGTTCTCGTGCCACGCGGGAAGCTGGCGCACCATGTAGACGCCGGAGAGCGTGTCGAGCCACCGGGTGGTCGTCTTGTCGCTCACGCCGAAGCTCCGGGCAATCTCCGACGCGTTCCAGCGCTGTCCATGCCAGTGGGCAAGCATCATCCAGAAGCGGCGGAGCGTGGCGGCAGGCAGGTCGATGCCCAGCACCCCGAGGTCGCGCTCGAGGAAGGTCGAGATGAAGTCGGCGCGCCACGACAGGCTCTGCTCGTCGCTCTCCGCGAGAAAGGCGCGCGGGAAGCCCCCACGCAGCCAGAGCCGGGGCATCGGGCCCACCTCGTCGAGCCCGAACGGGGGCAACTGGGTGAACGCCACCCGGCCCGCCAGCGACTCCGACACGCCACGAACCAGCTCCGGGGCGATGCTACCGAGGAGGAGGAAACGCGCCGGGCAGGGCGCGCGGTCGGCCAGCACGCGCAGCACCGGGAACAACTGGGGCGCGCGCTGCGCCTCGTCGATGACCACCAGCCCGCGCAGCGGCTCGAGCGCGCCGAGGGGATCGTCGAGACGCGCGGCATCGCGCGGGTTCTCCGTGTCGAACCAGGTGGCACCGTCGCCCCCGGCCAGCGCGCGGGCGAGCGTGCTCTTCCCCACCTGGCGCGCGCCGAGGAGGGTCACCACCGGGTTGTGCGCGAGCAGGTGGCGGAGGACGCCGAGTTGGAGAGACCGTTGAACCACGGTCCGTGGTGTATCCATGCAGATTCGGAATGTCGTTCCGAATAATCAAGTTTACTGCGAAAGCGACGCCTGGCGAGGCGGGTCAGCCCTTCTTCGCCCGCCGGTACTCGCTCCACCCGCCCGGGTACACGTCGATGCGACCATCCTCGATGGCGACGATCTTGTTGGCCACGGTCTCGATGAGGTCGCGGTCGTGGGTGACGAAGATGCAGGTGCCGGGGAAGGTCTGGATGCCGTCGCGGAGCGAGCTGATCGCCTCGAGGTCCATGTGGTTGGTGGGCTCGTCGAGCACCAGCGTGTTGTGCTTGAGCAACATGAGGCGGGCGAGGATGGTGCGCACGCGCTCGCCGCCGGAGAGCGTGGCGGTGGGCTTGTCGCCGTCTTCGCCAGAAAAGAGCATGCGGCCGAGCACCGAGCGCACCCCTTCCTTGCCGGCCTCGGGCTTCTGCTCGAACATCCAGTTGAACACGGTGAAGCCGGGCGGGATCAGCCCCTCGTGTTCCTGCGGGAAGTAGCCGACGTGTACCTCGTGGCCCCACTTGATGTTTCCCTGCAGCGCCGGGATCTTGCCCATCAAGGTCTCGATCAGCGTGGTCTTGCCCACGCCGTTGCGGCCGATGACCGCCACCTTGTCGCCCCGGTCGACCTGGATGTGTAGCCCCCCGTAGAGCCGGGTGTCGCCGTAGCCGCAGGCGAGCTTGTGGACGGTGAGCACCTCCCGGCCGCCCGGCTTGTCGAGCTCGAACTTGATGTACGGGCGCTGGATGTTGGAGCGCTTGATCTCGTCGGGGCGGAGCCGCTCGATCTCCTTCTTGCGGCTGGCCGCTTGCGACGATCGCGTGCCGGCCGCGAAGCGCGAGACGAAGTCCTGGAGCTGCTTGATCTTCTCCAGCTTCTTCTGGTTGCTCGACTCCACCTGGCCGCGGATCTGCGCCTTCTGCCGCACCATGTCGTCGTAGTTGCCGGTGTACTGGATGATGGTCTCGTAGTCGATGTCGGCGATGTGGGTACACACGCTGTTGAGGAAGTGCCGGTCGTGGGAGATCACCACCAGCACGCCGTTGTAGGCGATGAGGAAGTCCTCCAGCCACTCGATCGACTCGAGGTCGAGGTGGTTGGTGGGCTCGTCGAGCAACAGCGCCTGGGGATTGCCAAACAGCGCCTGCGCGAGGAGCACGCGCAGCTTGAAGCCGCCCTTGAGCTCGGACAGGGGCCGCTCGTGGGAGGCCTGCACGATGCCGAGGCCCTCGAGCATCACCGCCGCGTCGGCCTCGGCCGAGTAGCCGTCTTCCTCGGCGACGATGCACTCGAGCTCGCCGAGCTTCTCGCCGTCCTCGTCGGTCATGTCGGGCCGGGCGAGGATCTGCTCCTTCTCCACCATCGCGTCCCAGAGGCGCTTGTTGCCGCAGATCACCACGTCGATCACGCGCATGTGGTCGAAAAGCGTGTGGTCCTGGCGCAGGATGCCGAGGCGCTTCGGGCGGCTCACGCTCCCGCTGTCGGGGTCGAGATCCCCGATGAGGATCTTCATGAAGGTGGACTTGCCCGCGCCGTTTGGCCCGGTGAGGCCGAAGCGCTTGCCCGGCCCGAAGGCGGTGTTGACCTCCTCGAAGAGCTTGCGGCCGCCGAAACTCTTGGAGACGTTGTTGACGGTGATCATGGCGGCCCTCCGGGGGGGCGCCGGGCTAACCTCGCCGGGCATGTACGCCACGACCATCGTGCAAGCGCTGGCGCTCGTCCTCGGGACGGCGGCCGGCGCGCTGTGGCCCCGTGAACCACAGCCCCTCTTCTCGCGCGACTTCTGGATCAATGTCGCGACAGGTGCGCTCCTCTTCCCGGTGCGGGTGGGCCTCACGCTGCTCGGCGTGAACACGCTCTACGAGGGCGAGGTGGCGCTGGTCCAGCTCGGCACGCTGGGGCACCCGGTCCTCCAGTTCCTCTTCGCCTTCCTCCTCCTCGACTTCGCGAAGTACTGGGTACACTACGCCGACCACCGCGTGCCGTTCTTGTGGAGCTTCCACCGGGTTCACCACAGCGCCGAGCACCTCGACGCGAGCACCGGCCTGCGCATGCACGTGGTGGACTTCCTGCAGCTGAGCGCCCTCCCCGTGGTGCTCTTCGGCGTGATCTTCGACATCTCGGGCTTCGCGCCCTGGGTGCTGCCCGCGTCGCTGTGCGTGGGCATCGTCGCCGACGCGCTCGAGCACATGAACGTGCGCATGACGCTCGACACGCCGCTCATGCGCTTCTGGTACGCGACCTTCAACTCGCCGCTCTTCCATAGCTGGCACCACGTCCGCGACGGCCACCTCTGCGATGGCAACTACGCCAACTGCCTGCCCCTGTGGGACAGGCTCTTCCGCACCGACGTGGCCCGCGACCTGCCCCCCGAGGTGTACGGCGTGGCCAAGGGCCCGCTGGAAGACAGCTTCATCGGCCTGCACTTGCTCCGTCCCCGGCCCAGCCCGTGAAGCTGCGCGTCGGCCTCGTCCTCGTCGTCACGCTCGCCTGTCTCGCCTGGGTGCTCAAGGGCCTCGAGTACCGCGTGTTCATCGACAGCCTCGCGCACTTCGACTGGCGCGCGATGCTTGTCGCGCAGGCGCTCTACGTGGTGGCCCACCTGCTGCGTGCCGAGCGGTTCCGCGTGCTCCTCCCGGTGACGATGTCGCGACGCACCACGCTGTCGGTGCTGAGCGTGGGCTACCTCGCGCTGCACGTGATCCCGCTGCGCCTCGGCGAGCTGGTGCGCCCCTACCTGGCCCGCGAGCGCGCCGGCGTGCCCTTCGGCGCCTCGCTGGCGGTGGTGGTGATGGAGCGCATCCTCGACGTCACGATGTTGCTGCTGATGCTCTTCTCCGTGGCCTGGTTCGTGAGCCTCCCCGCGTCGATCGTCGTCAACGGCATCGACCTGCTCGCGGTCGGGCAGAAGGGCGCGGGCATCGCCGTCGGCCTCGGCGCGATCGGCCTCCTGGCGGTGGGAGTGGTGGGCGAGCCGGTGGTGCGGCTATTCGACAAGACGCCGGTGGCGCGGCTGGCGCGGAGCTTTCACGACGCGATCGCCGGGCTGCGCTCGCGCCCCGCCGCGGGCGCCCAGGCGCTGGCGCACTCGGTGGCCATCTGGGCGATCACCATCCTCGCGGTGAAGGTGCAGCTCGCCGGATCGCCGGGCCTCCCGGCCACGCTGGGCGCGGCGCTGACCACCTGGACCGCCACCCTCGCGGGCATGGCCGCACTGCCCACGCCGGGCTTCTTCGGTGGCTTCGAGGCGGCCTGCGCGGCGGCGCTGGAGCTGCAGGGGGTGGGACCGTCGGAGGCGCGCACCTTCGGGATCCTGCTCCACGTGGGCCAGTTCGCGTTCACCGTGGCGGTGGGCTTCGGCTTCCTGATGGCCGAGGGCCTCTCCCTGCGCGAGGTGGTGGCCAAGAGCCAGGAAGCGGCGAGTTAGCCCCGGCGGCCCATGACCGCGTTCCTACTCGTGATCGCCTGCGCCAAGCTGCCCGAGACGCACCACGGCCTCGCCTACGACGGGCTCGACAAGGCGCTCGCCGCGGGCTTCGTGCTCTCCCCGAGCGTGGTGGTGGCCGACCAACCGGCGCCGCCGTTGCCTCCCCCCCACGCGCCCACCGAGATCGAGAAGCACCTGCTCGAGGGCGACGCGCACCTCGCTCCGCCCACGGTGCTCGACCCTGCCAACCCGGAGATCGCGGCCTACCTGCGCAACGACTTCGTCGGCATCCTGCGCTTCGGCGGCGGCCTCGTGCGGATGGGGGAAACGGCGCTGGAGGTACGCGCGCGACTCGTCGAGTTCCACCAGGGCGAGGAGCTCCGCAAGCAAGGTACCGCCTGGCTCGACGCGGTGGTGGCCTCGCTCCTGGGCGCAGGCCTGTCCCCCGTTGCCGTGCGCGACGCGGACGCCCCGCCGGTCAACCGCGCCAACGCGCGCGGCGCGAACGAACTCGATGGTCGCGACAACGTCAACCTGCCGCGGGTCACCATCAGCCCCGCCGCCATGGCCCCGGCCGCCGAGGGCCCCCCGTACGCGGTGGTGCCCTATCTACGCGCGTACTACGCCCACAACGGCGGCTGGTTCATCGGCCAGGAGTGGGGCTGCTCCGGCGGCGCGCGCGTGGAAGCGATGCTGGTGGTGTACGACCGGAGGACGGGGCAGCCCGCGTGGTGGCAAGTCGCGACCGGCCGTCACGTGGAGGAAATGAAGGCGCAGCCCTCGCGCGCCCAGCTCGACCAGTACCTGCTCTACGCGGAAGCGCAGGTGGAGGAGAGCTTTGAACGGGGATTTCTGAGGTAGGCTGTAGGCACTAGGCTGTAGGCATTGGGCGGTGGGCGCCCGGGGCGTCGGGGCGGGTGGCGCCCTGCAAAAGCAGCCTACAGCCTAAAAACTACAGCCTACGGCCTAGAATCTACCCCGAGATATCCTCGCCGCCGTCCACGCGAATGACGTTGCCATTGACCCACGCGGCGCCGGGCTGGGCGAGCAGGACCAGGAAGCCGGCCACGTCGTCGGGGGTGGTGAGGCGGCCGCCGGGGTTGCGCGCGAGCGCCTTCTGCACGAGCACGTCGCTGCCGGGGATCTTGCGCAGCGCCGGCGTGTCGGTCACCCCGGCGAGGATCGCATTGGTGGTGATGCCGCGCGGGCCGAGCTCCACGGCCAGCTGCCGGCAAGCCGCCTCGAGTACCGCCTTGGCGGCCGACACCGGCCCGTAGCCGGGCCACACCATGTGCGAGCCCGACGACGTCATCGCCCAGATGCGCCCGCCGCGGCCGAGGAGCCCGGCGCGGACGAGGTCCTGGGCCCAGTAGACCAGCGAGCTGCCCATCACGTCGAGGGTCATCTCCATCTGCTTGCGCGACACGGGACGATCGCCCACGAAGGGCGCCAGCGTGCCGAAGGCGAGGGAGTGCAGGAGGCCCGTCACATCGCCCGCGGCAAACTCGGCGACCAGGGCGGCCATGACGCCGGCGCGGGCCTCGTCGTCGGCCGCGTTGACGTTGAAGAAGCGGGCTCGGCGTCCCGCGGCCTCCACGTCGGCCACGACGGCATCGACCTGCGCCTGGGTGCTGCGCCGGTCGAGGTGAACGCCCACGATGTCGTAGCCCGCGCGTGAGAACGCACGGGCGGCGGCGGCCCCGAAGCCGGATGACGCCCCGAGGACGACGATGGTCGCCAAGCGCTAGCCCCCCGCGGGCTTCGCGTCGCCGGGCTTGGCGTCGGTCGCAGGCGCGGCCTCGGCAGCGGGCTTCACCTCGGCGCCGGGCGCGGCCGCGCCGGGCTCGGTGATGGTGGCGCCCTTCTTCAGCTCCTCGATGTAGGTTTCCACCACCTCGTTGCGGAGCTGGGACTTGATCTTGTCCTTGACCTCGTCGACGGGCACCGCGTCGCGCTTGTCCTGCACCTCGATCACGTGGAAGCCGAACTTCGTCTCGATGGGACCGAGCAGCGCCCCCTTCTCGGCGGCGAAGACCGCGTCGCCGAACTCGGGCACCATGCGGCCCTTCTCGAACCAGCCGAGATCGCCGCCTTCCTTGCCGCTGCCCTTGTCGGTGCTCTTCTCGATCGCGATCTTGGCGAAGTCGCCGCCGGCCTTCACCTCGGCGAGGATCTTGTCGGCCTCGGCCTTGTCCTTCACGAGGATGTGGCGCGCCTTGGCCTGCGGCCGGGCGAACTGCACCTCGTGCTCGGAGTACCACTTCTGGATCGCCTCGTCGGTGCTGCGCGCCTCGACGGTGCGCTCGAGCAGCGCGCTCGCGAGGGCGTTGCGCTCGGCGAGCGCGAGCTGGGTCTTCACCTTCGCGTCTTCGTGGAGTTTCTGCTTGATGGACTCCTGGTAGAGCAACTCGCCAATGACGACCTGCTCTTTCACCTGGTCCATCTGGCCGCGCGCCACCACCTGGTCGCGCACGTTGGCCGGCAGCTGCTCGAGCTGCGCGTCGACCATGCCCTGAGTGACGTTCTTGCCGTTGACGACCTTGATCGTCTCGCCACTGCGCTCGACCTCGCCGGGGATGGGCGGGGGCGGCGGCTCGCAGGCGACGAGGAGGGACAGGACCAGCGACAACATCGGGGCTCCGAAAGAGCGGCGCCCCTTACACTTGCCGGGCGAGGCGTCAAGGGCACAGCGCGGCCGCCCACACCCAGCGCACGGCGTCGATCGACAGGCTGTTGCCCGCGAGCGCGTAGCGCTTGCGCAGGTCGAGCCCGGGCGGGAAGTGCCAGCCGGCGGGGAACCCGAGGAGGCGGAGGATCTCGCCCGGGGAGAACCGCCGCACCCCGCCCGCGTCGCGCACGTAGGCGCCGGCGCGGACCGGGGAGTTGCCGTAGGCCGAGGTGAAGCAGTTGGCCACGGCGCCCGGGTCGCTCGCGTCGAGGATGCTCGCGCTGTGCCCGTAGCCGCGCACCTCGGCCTCGGGGAGGTACGTGCCGCCTGGCTCGTCGAGGTACGTCGCCAGCGGCCGCATGGGGACCGGCTCGGGGGAGGGCAGAGACGGCCTTGTGTCGCGACAGGCCACGAGGTAGTAACGCCGCCGCCGCATCGGCACCCCGAGCGCCGTGGGACAGATCTCCGCCTCGGCGATCCCGTAGCCATCGAGGCTCTCTCGCAGGAGATGCCGCGCCGACGACACGGCGAAGCCTGGCACGTTCTCCAGCGCCAGCATCGGCGGGCGCAGCGCCCGCGCTGCCTCGAGCACGCGCACGAGCGCGGCCGAGCGCGGGTCGTCGAGGTCGCGACCGGCGCCGCGCACCGTGTAGGGCTGGCAGGGCGGCGAGAGCCACCAGGCACAGCTCGCGAAGGCACTCAGCTGTTCCGGCTTGATCCCCGCGAGGTTCCGGGCAACCGGGCCGCGCCCCTGGTTGGCCACGTAGGCGAGGTTCGCCGCCGGGTCCTGGTCGAAGGCGGCCACCACGCGCGCCCGCTCGCCGAGCGCGATCCCCGCGGCACCGATGCCGCTGAACAACTCCAGGACCTCGACCGGCGCGCGCACGC
>VGRQ01000055.1 GCA_016875315.1 Deltaproteobacteria bacterium
CGGCGGTGGCGTGACGGTGCGCCTCTCGGGCGAGGTGGCCGCCCGGCACGCGGAGCTTGGTGGCGCGCCCCTGCGCGTGCGCGCCGGCCAGCTCGACGGCCGCGTCGTCGCGACCGTGGTGTTCGCGGCGTGACGGTTTGCTAGGCTAGCCGCATGCTCACCGTAGCCGAGCGCGACGACGGCCTGCGCATCCTGCGCATCGAGAGCCCGGCCGAGGCCGAGCCCTGGGCGCCCGCCTTCGCCGGCGCCTACCAGGAGATCTGGTCCGAGCCGCCGTACAACGAGCGTTTCTCCTCGGAAGAAGCCTGTGCCGTGCTCACCCGGGCGCTGCGCATCCCCGACAACATCGTGCTCCTCGCGGTGCGCGACTCGGGGCTGGTGGGCGGCTTCGGCTTCGCCTTCCCGGTGGGCAGCAAGCCCGACGTGGTGCGCGAGATTCGAGGCCTGCTCCCCATCGACCGGACCTTCTACTTCGCCGAGCTGGGCGTGATGGAGCGATGGAGGCGCACCGGCCTCGCCAACCAGCTCATCGCCCTGCGCCTCGGCCTCATCGACCGCGAGCGCTACGACCACGTCATCATGCGCACCAGCGCCCTGAAGAACGCCACCTACGACATGTACAAGAAGATGGGTTTCGAGGACACCGGCGTGTACATGGAAGTGCCCGCGCGTCGCAACGACGGCAGCTTCCGCACCGATCGTCGCCTCTTCATGGCCAAGGTCCTGGACCGGTAGCCGCGACTTTCCGATCGTGCTTCCGGCGAGGCGACGCTCGCGCTACCATGCCACGGCGTGGGAGCCTTCATGACCGCCATCCTCGCCCTCCTCGGCTGCCCCGACCAGCAGCTGACGGTCGTCACCAAGGACAGCGGCGACGTGGCCTACGAGCCCGACATCGAGATCGAGCCCGACGCGCTGTCCTTCGCCGACCTGATGCCCGGCCAGGAGGAGATCCAGTCCTTCACCATCGAGAACCGCGGCAACGTCGACCTCCACCTGTCCAACATCGTCCTCACTGGCACCACCGCCTTCACCGTGGGCACCGACCAGGCCACCGCCACCATCGCGCCCGGCTCCAAGATCACCGTCCCGGTCACCTTCACGCCGGTCAACCCGGAGGACTTCGGCACCATCAGCGTGTTCTCCGACGATCCCGACAGCCCCGAGCTGCCGGTCTCGCTCGACGGCACCGGGCTGGTGCCCCAGCTCTACATCAGCCCCAACCCCTACGGCTTCGGCTCGGTGATGCTCGATTGCGAGCAGACCCAACCCATCACCTTCACCAACATTGGCTCCGCCACGCTGACCGTCACCCAGGTGGTGATCACCGCCGACGGTTTCACCCTCGGCGACTTTGCCACCCCCTTCTACCTGGAGGCAGGCGAGTCATCGTCCATCGACCTCAATTTCCTGCCCTCGGAAGAGATCGCCTACGGCGGCGAGATGTGGGTCGCGAGCGACTCGCTCGTGGAAACCAGCACCGTGAGCGTGTCCGGCTCGGGCACGACCGAGTCCGAGGTGACCGACGAGTACTGGCAAGGCGACGGGCCCTGGGACCGGACGGACATCTTCTTCTACGTCGACCAGTCCTGCTCCATGGCCGACGACCGCAAGAACATGACCGACAACTTCCTCGACTTCACCGAGATGCTCGCCGGGCTCGACCTGGACTGGCAGATCGCGGTGTCGACACTCGACAGCGGTTGCTCGTCGGTGGGCATCCTCACTCCCGACACCCCCAACCTCGAGACGGCCTTCCTCACCGGGGTAGACAGCTACGCCGGGCGCTATACCGAGGCCGGCCTGCACATCGCCACCAACGGGATGCAGAACAGCACGCCGGGCAACTGCAATGATGGTTTCCTGCGAGAAGACAGCAAGCCGCAGCTCGTGCTGGTGAGCGACGAGCCCGACCAGTCACCCGGCTCCTGGAGCAGCTACGTGTCCGACATCCAGGCCGTGGCGCCCGAGGCCTCCATCACCGCCATCGTGGGCGACGTGCCCAGCGGCTGCGCCACCGCCGACCCCGGCACCGGCTACTACGAGGCGGCCACCGCCACGCGCGGCGCCTTCCTCAGCATCTGCGAGCAGGACTGGAGCACCTACTTCGACGCCATCGCCACGCTCTCCTCCACGGGCGCCACCGACCGCTTCGGACTCTCCTCCACGCCCGACCCGGTGACCATCGTCGTGACCGTCGACGACGACATCACCACCGAGGGCTGGACCTACGACGCCGGCGGCAACGCCGTGGTCTTCGACGAGGCCAGCGTTCCCGGCCCGGGCGCCCACGTGGTCATCGACTACACCATCCTCGGCGACTGCATCGACTAGCGGCGCCGGCGCCAGCCGAGCAGCCCCCCGAGCGCGAGCACGCCCAGCGCGGCTTCCCCGCGGCAACCGCCGCCGCGGAGCGCGTAGGTGTCACACAGGTCGCCCACGCCGTCGCCGTCGGTCTCGTCGGCCTGGTCGGGGTTGGGGACGCTGGGGCAGTTGTCACACTCGTCGCCCACGCCGTCGGCGTCGATGTCGAGCTGCTGGGGATCCTCGACGTCCGGGCAAACGTCGCAGCTGTCGCCCACGCCGTCCTGGTCGCTGTCGGCCTGCTCCAGGTTGGCCACGTCGGGACAGTTGTCACACTGGTCGCCCACGCCCTCGCGATCGCTGTCGACCTGGTCCGGGTCCCAGGTGAACACGCAGGTGTCGCAGGGATCGCCCACGTCGTCGGCGTCCACGTCGGCCTGGTCGAGGTTCACCACCTCGGGACAGTTGTCGCAGCCGTCGCCGAGCCCGTCCTGGTCGCGGTCCTGGGAGGTGTAGGTGGCGTCGAGCGGGCAACGGTCGCAGTCGTCGCCGAAGCCGTCGCCGTCCTGGTCTTCCTGGTTGCCGTTGGACACCACGGGGCAGTTGTCGCAGCTGTCGCCGTGGAAGTCGCCGTCGGAGTCGGCCTGGGTCGGGTTGGACAGGCCCGGGCAGTTGTCGCAGGCGTCGCCCGCGCCGTCGCCATCGCTGTCTTCCTGCCCGGGGTCGGGGTACAGCGGACAGATGTCACACTCGTCACCCACGCCGTCGAGGTCGGTGTCGAGCTGCTCGGGATTGAAGATGTCGAGGCAATTGTCACACAGGTCGCCCACGTCGTCGCAGTCGAGGTCTGACTGGTCGCGATTGTAGTCCTCGGGGCAGTTGTCACACGCGAAGATCGCGTACACGTCGGGGAACAACGCGTCGGGCGGCACGTAGAGGATGCCCGCCGACATGCCGTCGCCGTCGCCGTCGAAGTCAGCCACCGGGTAGAGGCAGCCGTAGCTGGTGTAGTCGTAGTAGTAGTCCGCGTTCGGGTAGGGCTGCCCCGTGGTGGGGTCGATCTCGGCGGCGCAGACCGGGTCGGCAAGGTCGACCGGTGGCTCGTCGTACACCTCCACCGTGTTGCAGTTGAGGTCCTGGTAGAGATCGTTGACACAGCCGTCGTCGGCGGCGGCCAGCGGCGCGAGGAAGAGGAGTGTCACTCGTCGTCCTCCTCGAACTCGTCCTCGCTGGGCAGGTCGTCGGGCGGAGGCGTGTAGCTGGGCCTGGGCGGCTCCGGCGGGGGCGGCAGCGCCACGGGCGGCGGGGCTGGCAGGCTCTGCGGGCTCCCGGTCCAGGGTTGCTGGATCTCGAGCTTGTACTGCGGCGGGATCTCGCCGGGCTCCAGTCGCCGGACAATGTGGAAGATCACGCGGCGATTGAGCGCCAGCTCCTCCTCGGCACTGCCCGACGCCACCGGCTCCACCTCGCCCATCGAGCGCGTGGAGATGCGGGTGGGCGACACCCCCGCCTCCACCAGCGCGCGCCAGATGGCGTCGGCGCGGCGCTTCGCGAGGTCGTAGTTGTAGTAGAAGCTGCCCTCCTCGCTGGCGTGCCCCTCGATCACCAGGTGCAGGATCTCGGGGTGCTGGTTGAGGAGCCCGCCCACGAAGGCCAGCGTGGGCATCGACACCGGGAGGATCACGTCCCTGGCGAACTCGAACTGGATCGGGTCGCGAATCACGATCTGGTCCTGCTCCACGCGGGCCAGCTCGGTCTGCTGCCAGTTCTCCTCCGGTGGCGGCAGGGCGATCTGCTCGATGAGCACGGCGTCGGGGATGTCTTCGACCGGCGGCATCACCGCGACGACCGGCGCGGGCGTCGCCGCGCGGGGGGCGCGCGAGTAGCTCACCCCCGCCAGCACGCGCAGGCGCGAGGTGCCATAGCCGACGGTGAGCCCGCGACCGAGGCCGAAGTCGAGTGTCCACTCGCGATGGGGGCTCACCTGCGCGCCCACCAGCACCTCGGCCACGCGCTCGGCGGTGCCGTTGATCTCCCCGAGCCCGATGCGCGAGGCCAGCCCGGCGTGAAGCCACAGCCGATCTTCCCACAGCGTTCCCCGGACGGCAGCGTTCTCGCCGAGCTCGGTGCCGAGGGTGAAGTCGGCGCCGGTATCGACCGCCTGCCGGAGCATGAAGCTCGTGTCGGAGCGCACCGAGAAGGGGCCCGCGTTGAGCGCGAGGAGCACCCCGGGCTGGCCGCGCAGGCTCCCCTCGCCCTTCCACGCGCCGGTGGCCCCCACGGGCAGGAGCAGGTCGGCGTGGGCGCCGAGATCGACCGGGCCCCAGCGCCACACCAGCACCCGCAGCCCCGCCGCGAGGTCGCCCGAGCCGAAGCCAGGGGCGGCGAAGTCGCCGGCCGAGCCGGGCACGTCGTAGGCCATGGGCAGCACCAGGCGCGCGCCGAGGTGGCGCGTGAAGTCGATGCTCGCGCCGAGGGCGCCCGCGAAACGGGACTCGATCACCGAGGTGTCCTCGTCGCCGTAGCGGTAGAGGACCAGCGGTTGCTGCTCGTACTGCAACAGCATGCCCGCCGTCACCGTCCCGCCCTCGCCATACCGGGGCGCCTCCACCCCGGGGGTGTCGCCGGGGGTGAATGCCGGGCGGACCAGCTCGATGTCGGCGGACACCCCGGCCACCTAGAAGTCCCCCCGGGCGGCGAGGATGCCGGGCCCCACGAGCAGCTTCACGCTCGGCGGCGGAGGGGGTGCCGGCTCCGGGGGTAGCGCGGGCGGCGCGTTGAACTGGCTGACGATCGCCTCGGCCTCGGCCCGCGTGTAGGCGCGCGAGGGTCGCTCGGTGGCCTCGAAGGCGTCGCGCCCCACGAAGGGCGCCGTGGCGAGGAACACGCCGCCCACGCCGAGCAAGAAGGCGGCGCTGCCGAGCTTCTGCGCCTCCCAGGCGTCCACCGCCTTGTCGTACTGCGCCCGCTCGAACTCGCGGGCGGCGTCGTAGTCCTCGGACGTCTCGTAGTCGGTCGGATCCACGCTGTAGTCGAAGATCGAGGGGGCGCCGCTGTTGCTGAAGGCCACCACCACGCCGGCGAGGAGCGCGCCGCCCCCGGTGATGGCGACCCCCGCCTGCCCCACGCGCGCCATCCCCTCGCGGTCTTCCAGGCGGCGCAGCATGTGGCGGTCGTCCACCAGGCGCGCGAACTGCACGGTGTTGTAGCGACGTCCCGCCTCGTCCTGGACCGACCACGCGTCGCCCTCGCCGACGATCGACAGGGTGGGCAAGGCGCGGGTGACGGTCACCACCGGCGCCGGGGTCACCACCGGCGCGGGGTCCTCCGCCCACGCTGTCGCGACGAGTCCCGCGAGGATCATCACGCCCACTGTAGCCGGCTCATCGCCAGTCCATCCGGGGCGGCTCCTTCGGCTCCGCGAAGGGCCCGGCGGCGAGATCGTCGAGGTAGCCGTTGTCGTCGAGCAGGCCGTAGTCGAAGATCACGACGCCCTGCGCGCCGTTGGCGCGGGCGCTCTCGATGCAGGCCAGCATCTCGTCGAGCGTGAGGTCGGCGGCCACGCCCGCGTAGATGTGCCGGTCGTGGCGGTTGGCCACGAACTCCTTCACCAGCGTGGTGAAGTCGGTGTAGTCGCCCTCGTTCTCGGCGACTGGCCAGTAGATCATCGGCATGTTGGCGTCGGTGGCGCCCGTTTCCAGGAATGCGTAACTATCCTGGTAGTAGTCGTGGTATCCCTGCGAAGTGCCCCACCCCCACCGGTCCTCGTAGATGCCCCACACCGAGGCCGTCACCGGGACATCGACCGCCTCCTGCACCCCGAGGACGGCCTCCACGACGCGCGCCCGCTGCCAGTCGGCGTAGTCGGTGCCGTCCCAGAGCGAGAGCGACACCTCGTCGAAGGAGTAGTCGCGACCCGGGTAGCGCACCAGGTCGACGTGGATACCGTCCACGTCGTAGCGATCGGCGATGTCGCGCGACACGTCGGCGAGGCGCTGGCGCACCTCCGGGTTGCCCGGGCTCATCCACACGTAGGAGCTGTTGAGCGCCATCGGCTCGCCCGACTCGTCGGCCACCAGCCACTCCGGGTGCTCGAGGTAGGCGTGGCGCGGGCTCGACTCGGCCGGCGGCGTGGTGCCCGACCAGAAGGGGAAGGCGTTGATGTAGGCATGCACCTCCATCCCGAGGGCATGGCCGCTCTCCACCGCCACCCCCAGCGGGTCCCAGCCGGGGTCGACGCCGAGGGTGCCCGACAACCGGGACGACCAGGGCTCGTATGACGACTGGTAGTAGGCGTCGGCGGTGCCCCTCACCTGGAAGTACACCGCGTTGAACCCGGCGGCAGCGGCGCCAGCCATGATCGACCGCACGTCGTCCTCGGAGGCGTAGGTCCAGCGGTCGACCCACACGCCCCTCAGCTCGCCGTCGTCGGGCGGGGTGCCCGTGTCGCTGTCGCTGTCGCTGTCGGTATCGGCGTCGCCGTCGGCGTGCGAGGTGTCGCCCGGCGCGGCGCTGAGAGACTGGCCCTCGTCGGGCTCGGTGCAGGCAAGGAGGAGCATCATGAGAGGCCGCCCCCGGATATTCCGCCGCGATGTGGCTGGCCCTCGCCGCCTGTTCCGATCCCCCGGTGCGCGAGCTGCCTCCCGACATCGTCCTGGTGAGCCTCGACACCACCCGCGCCGACGCGCTCGACGACGACGGCGGCCTCCTGCACGCCCTCGGTCGCGACGGGCTCCCCCCGGTGACGCCCAATCTCAGCGCCCTCGCCGCCCGGGGGGCCCGCTTCGAGATGGCGCTGGCCCACGCGCCCACCACCCTCTCGTCGCACGCCGCGGTGTTCACCGGCCTCGACGGGCACGGCCACGGCGTGGTGCGCAACGGCTGGCCGCTCGACGAGTCGCACGCCACGCTCGCGGTGAAGCTGCGCTCACGCGGCTATCTCACCAGCGGCGTGGTGGGCGCCAGCGTGCTTGCCCGGACCACCGGCATCGCGCGCGGCTTCGACCGCTGGGACGACGAGGTGCACATCGACCGGGGCCCCCGCCACGAGGCGCTGGCCGCCGACGTGACCGACCGCGCGCTCCGCGCCGTGCAGCGCGCCGACCCGTCCCGGCCGTTGTTGCTCTTCGTCCACTACTTCGACGCCCACGCCCCGTACTCGGCGCCGGAGCCCTACACCCGCCGCTACGCCGACCCCGCCTACTCGGGCTCTCTCGACGGCAGCAAGGCGGCGATGAAGGAGGCCATCCAGCGCTCCCGCGCCGGCACGCTCGCCGAGGCCGACATCAACGAGGCGCGCGCCCGCTACCTGGGCGAGGTGGCCTACGTCGACCACGAGCTGGGCCGCCTGCTCGCCGGGCTGCGCGAGCGCCCTGCCACGATCGTCGTGTTCGGCGACCACGGGGAGACCCTGGGCGAAGACCCGCTCAACCCCTTCGGCCACGGTGGCGACGTGGAGCCGTGGGCGCTGCGCGTGCCGCTCGTCGTCACCGGCCCCGGCGTGGAGTCTGGCCAGGTGGTGTCGCGACAGGTTCGTCTCCAGGACATCGGCGCCACGCTGCTGGGCGAGCCGCTCGGCGACGGGATCTCCGTGTTCGACACCCAGCGACGCATCTCCTTCGCCGAGGCCAGCCAGCCCGAGGATCTCGCCGCCGCGGAGCGCTGGCCCAACCTGCCCTTCGAGCGGGGCGTGTACCAGGAGCCCCACCTGTTCACCCGGTTCCCGGCGATCGAGCAGCCCGGCCAGCTCTACACCGTCACTCGGTCGACCCTCCAACCGGTGGACGAGCCCGCCGCCCGCACGGCGCTCGCCGCGCTCCTCGATGCCTGGGACGCAAAGGCCCCGGCGGTCACGCGGCCGGAGGCCGACGCCGCCACCCGGGAGGCGCTGGAGGCGCTGGGGTATGCGCAGCCCTGATCAGGGGGCGCTGGGGAGGTCTGTCCACAGCCGCTCGATGCTCACGGCGTCGACCCGCTCGGCAAGGGGGAAACTACCCGGACCCGCGTGCACCACGAAGAGACGCTCGAGGGCAAGGTCGGCAAGGGCGGCGTGCATCGAGCGCGTGAGCCCAGGCGCGGCCGTCCGCTTGAACTCGAAGCCGAAGCGCCGCGTGCCCCGGGGCACGAGCAAGTCGAGTTCCGCACCGGCGTGCGTGGCCCAGAACGCCACCTCGTGCCAGCCAAGCGACCATCGCTCCAGCACCTGCGCGAGGGCGAACGACTCCCACGACGCCCCGAGCCGCGGGTAGCCCAGGAGGGACCCGCCGCTGCGCAGGCCGAGCAGGGCGTGGAGCAGCCCGTTGTCAGCGAGGTACAGCTTTGGGCTCTTCACGAGGCGTTTCCCGAGGTTCTCGTGCCAGGGGGCCAGGCGTCGTACCAGCAACGCCCCCTCGAGCACGTCGAGGTGGCGGCGCACGGCCGCCTCGCGAACGCCGAGGCTCCGGGCCAGATCGGCGATGTTCAAAACGCCACCGTGCACGTGCGCGATCATGGTCAGGAAGCGACGCGCCGCCACCGGCGGCAGGTCGATCCCGAGCTGAGGCAGGTCTCGCTCGCTCAAGTTCCGCAGGTACTGGTCGAGCCAGGTGGTGGCGAGGTCGTCGCTGGCAGCGAGCGAACTGGGTGGGAGGCCTCCGCGGAACGCCAGGAGATCGGGGTCGGCCAGCTCGTCCAGGCCCACGCCGCGTAGCTCGTGCCAGGCCACGCGGCCGGCCAGCGATTCCGCCCCCTGTCGCAACAGCACGGGACCGGCGCTACCGAGGACGAGGAAGGTGGCGGGGCGCCCGGGCCGGTCGGCGAGCACCCGGAGCGCCCGGAACAGGTCTGGGCGGTGCTGCACCTCGTCGATCACCACGAGCCCGCGCAGCCCCCCGAGCGCCAGGTGCGGGTCGGCCAGTCGCGCGAGATCGGGGTCGTGCTCGAGGTCGAAGACCGTCGCTCCCGGCCAGCGCGACGCGAGTGTCCTCGCCAGCGTGGACTTCCCCACCTGCCTGGGCCCGAGAAGTCCCACCACCGGGAACTGCGCGGCCAGCCTGGACAGGATCTCGAGGTGACGTGACCGATCCATTCCTTGAAAATCTATCGCAGGCAGATCGATTTTCAAGGAAGAGCCGCGCCGGCTACGGCTCCGCCTCGTCGATCTCCCGCGCCCCGTCGATCATGCCCTTCACCCACAGGTGCAGCACCAGGTCGCTGTCGAGGTCGGCGTCGAGCACCTGCACCACCACCCAGCTTGCCTGCATGGAGCGCACCCGGTCGCCGTGGGGCACGAAGGCCCAGAAGAAGTAGGTCTGGTCGAGCGCCACGAGGTCGGTGGAGAGCTCGGGCGGCTCGGTGGTCCAGTAGCGGTAGGCCCAGGCCTCGCCGAGCGGCGTGTCGTAGCGACGCGCCTGGATCTGGGCGTCGATGGTCATCAACACGCCGAGGCCGAGGTCTTGCACCGCGTGGGAGGTGTACTCGAGCCAGTCGCAGGTGCCCTCGCCGAAACACTCGCGGGTGCCTTCCAGCTCCTCGGACTCGTACTCCAGGTACATCTCCGGGTGCGTTTCCCGGGGGTCGATCATCACGCCCCGCGCCAGCGCGTCGACGTCCATGTGCTCGGCGTGCTCGTAGCCCACGGCCACCCCCTCCAGACCCTCGAGGTCGCGCTCGCCGGCCCCGAGCGTGGCCACGATCTCGTCGGTGAGCACGTCGACCTGGTAGCCCTCCAGCGTCTCGTCGAGGTGAGCGTCGGTCCACCTGTCGAGATTCACCGAGCCCTCGCCCAGCGCCGCCGGCTCGTCGTCGGCCAGGTGGCCGTACATCCAGCCGATCAGGTCTTCCAACTCGGTGGGCGCGGGGTCGGGAACCGAGCAGGCGGCGAGCGCGAGGATCACCGCCGGAGTGTACCGCGGCGCCGGAGCATGGCGCCCGCGACCACGCCGAGCACGATGGCCGAGCCCTGGAAACAGCCGTACTGCGGCTGCGGGACGGCGCAGAAGTCCTCGCCGCCGGGGTTCGGGTTCTGGCCGCCGCGCAGTTCCTCGATGTCCGGCGTGCCGTCGCCGTCGGTGTCGGTGCCCTCGGCTTCCAGCGTGGCGAGGGACTCCGCCATGCTGACATCGTCGGCCACCATCATCCCGGCCGACATGCACGCGCGAGCGAAGTCCTGGGAGGCGGTGCCGGTGCCGCCGGCCGCCGTCTCGTGACAGAGGATGCAGGAGGGCGTGCAGGGCATCGCCAGCTCCTCCGCCACCACGGCGGGGAAGCTGGGGCTGGCCCACGCGAGTGACAGGATCAGCATCATAGGAACACGTGCACCTGGGCCATGCCCATCGGGAAGGGCTCGCTGCCGGGCGTGCAGAACAGCGTGCCGTAGAGCGCGTCGAGCCGGAGGTCGGCGTGGGGCGCGAAGAACCAGAGCGCGGTGGCCGATCCACGCATCACGGCACCGAGATCGTCGCCGTGGTCGGTGTCGCACCACTCGCCGGTGCCCTTGAAGTGCAGCCCCTGGACCGGCTCCACGTCGAGTTGCACGTAGCCCACGCTGCCGACGGTGGCCGGGCCCCCGGCGCTGTCGACGAGGGCGTTGGCCTCCGCCAGGAAGCGCACCGGCTCCCAGGGCGCGTAGCGGCCGAACAGCCCGTGGGCCTGGCGCAAGCGCTCGTCGAGGGTCTCCACGTCGGACTGCGCGTGGGCCACGAGGGAGGACACGCCCACTTCCAGCTGCTTGTCGAGGGCATAGGCGGCGAAGCCCGAGTAGCCACGCTCGCGGAACTCGTCGGGCGACACCGAGAAGTTCCCGGCGATGCCCATCAGTTCGGCGCGCCACTTCCTGTTTCCGTAGTTGAAGTCCAGGCCCACCTGCTGGTCGTCGTTGGTGTCGGTGCGCGTGGCGGAGCGCGCGTAGAGCAGGTGCTCCTCGCTGCGGATGCCGAAGGGCAAGGGCATCCGGCCGCCCCGGATCAGGGCGCGCTTGCCCAGTTGCGCGCCGAGCCACCACTCCCGCGAGATCACGTTCCCGCCGCTGTCGTTGGCGGTGACGCGAGCGCCGTAGGCGCCCTCGCTGGCGTAGCCAAGGCTCCCGTAGGCCCGGAACGCACCGAGGCCCACGTGCCCGCGCATGTCGGCCTGCATCAGGATGAAGCGCATGTTGTCGGGCTGGGGGATGAACAGCCCGCGCACGTCGCCCTGGAGCTGGAGCCACTCGGGCAGCGACACGCCGAGGGCGAAGTCCTTGACCGGGCCCGGCTCGTACTCGGCGTCGCGCTCCCGGTACACCGACCGCATGAAGATCTCGGCCTGTCCCCGCCCGTACTCGGTGAGGGCGCTGCCGCCCGAGGGGTCCACGTGGCACTGGGCGCAGGCGGTGTAGCCGTGGCCAATCATGAAAGGGTAGGCGAGTGCCTGCCCGGCGAGAAGCAGCATCACGGCGCGTCGACCAGGTCGAAGCTCACCTCGGCGCGCATCGTGCTCTCCACGGTCACGCCGAGGTAGCTCGGCACCTCGATGCCGTGCTTGCTGATGTCGAAGTCGAACTTGGCCGTGACCCTCCAGCCCGTCTTGGACTTCTTCACGACGTAGTTCACCGTCGCCGGCTGCGACACGCCGTGCGCGGTGAAGGTGGCGGCCACGCTGCCGCGGGCCTCCTTGCCCACCTCCGCGGGCCACGGGATCGAAGCCTTGGCCAGGGCGATGCTCGCCTTCGGGTGTTTCTCGGTCTGCAGGAACTTCGTCTTCATGTGCTCGTCGCGCAGCCCGATCCCGGTGTCGAGGGTGTCGAGCGCGTGGTCGCAGGTGAGCGTCGTGCCGTCGTCGGCGCAGGCGAGGTCGGCGCTCTCGCCCTCGATGTCGAGGAAGCCCGGGTTGCCCACCGCGAAGAAGGCGACCTTGGGCTTGCCATCCACCTTCAAGGCGGCGAGGGCGGGCGGGGCGAGGAGCAGGGCGAGGATGAGCGTGCGCATGGGCCTTGGATGCTCGGGCTGCCGCAATGTTTCACGCCCACGACCAGCGCGCGACCCGTTCGCCCGGCGAACCCCATCCGCCATCCGACGGGGGATCCTAGAAACGCCGCGGCGACTGCGACAAGATCCCGGCGAGTCCCGCGCCGCCGGTGCAGAGAAGGATGAGTCCGAGCACCAGCGCCACGGCGAGGAGGATCTTCCACCAGGAGTAGGGGAAGCTCCCGGTGATCGCCCCCGTCTGCCCGTTGACCACCACCCGGTGCAGCGCCTCGCCCCGGCGGTAGGCGCCGATCCACACCGGGAGCAAGAGCGGCCCGCCCACGAGATCGTGGAAGATGGTGGCCGTCTCGACCTGCGAGGCGGAGAGCGACGCGCGCAGTCGCGCCTGGTGGGCCCGGCCCATGCCGTCCTCGCCCTGCGCCCGCGCCGCCGTGCGCGTGAGGCTGCCGAGCTCGTGGGGGAGCGCGGCCTCGGCGAGCGGGCGCAACTCGCTCGCCTCGAAGGGGGAGATCTCCTTCAACTCCTGTCGCGACAAGGTAGGCGACGAGGGCACGAGCACGCCCTCGACCGGCCACTCGTCGGTGCCCGCCACCGGCCGCTTGCCCGAACGCGTGCGCCCGGGGACTACCGCCGTGTAGTGCGTCTCGAGCCGCGCCGACCACGTCCACGCCGGGACCAGCACCGCCTTGAGTTCCAGGCGCGCGTGGCGCAGGTCGGACGGGTACCAGATGCTGTCGCTGGCGCGCTTGCGAAACAGCTGCCGTGCCGCCTTCTCGTCCACCACGAAGTCGAGGAAGCCGCCCGGCGGCTCCACCCCCTCCGGCGGCGTGAAGGTGTCGAGCGCGGTGGCTCCGCAGAAAACGCAGGCGGGCGCGGGCTTGCCGGCGGTCCAGGCCACGGCGCCGCCGCAGGCCTCGCAGCGCACGGCGATGAGCTCAGCCATGTCGACCTCCACCCACCACCGCGACGCCGCCGCTCACCAACGCCACCACCCCGAAGAGGCCGACGATCACCAGCACCAGGAACGCCACGAGACAGCCGATCTTGAGGCCCGAGCTGGGCGCCTTGCCCACCACCTCGCCCGTCTGCCCGTTGACGAGGAGCCGGAACACCGCGCCGCCGTGGCGGTAGGTGGCGATCCACACCGGCAGCAGGATCTCCTCCACCTTGTCGACCGCCAGGCGCGTGTCGTTCTGCACGTCGCTGCGGATGTCGCCCGCGAGGAAACGCCCGATGGCGGCGTTCTCCAGCCGGGCGATCTCGGCGGTGGCCACCTGCCGGGCGCTGGCCTCGTCCACCGTCGGGCGCTCGGCCAGCCACCCCGCGACCAGCGCCGGCGCGAAGGCGCGGGCCTTGCCGAGGTCGAAGGGCTCGAGCTGGTTGGCCTCGACCTCGGGCAGGCCCTTCGAGGCGCTCACCAGCTGCCCCGAGTAGTTCGCCGCGTGCGTACCGGAGAGCGGGAACCACTCGGTTTCCCGGACCGTCCTCGTGCGCACCTGGGGCTTGCCGTTGACGATGACCGTGTAGGTTTCCGTCCGGTACCAGTAGATGCCTACGCGCGCCGACCAGTGCGAGCGCGCCGTGCCCTCCCAGGCGTAGAAGGGGACGAGCACCCCGTTGAGTTTCTCGGGGTGCACCCGGTGACGCACCTCCTCGGGCGCCAGCCACTGTCCCGCGAGGAACTGCTTGAGCTTGCGCGCGGCGACGTTGCGGTCGACGTCGAAGGGCGCCACGCGGTCGATGTGTTGCTCCACCGCCTCGGCATCGACCAGCGGCGACTCGCAGAAGGCGCAGCGATCGGCGAGCGCATTGTCGTCGATCTCCACGGTAGCGCCGCATTGGGGACAGTTACGCGCCTTCACCGCGCACACCGGAAGCCGATGGACACGTTGGACTGGTTGGGGTCCACCCGATCGCTCACCGCGCCATCGTCGCGGCGCCAGGCCGGGGCGCCCGCGTCAGAGCGGTACTCCAGCCAGGGCAGCTCGGCGCCCGACCAGGTGAGGGGTTCCGCGCCGATCACCGCGAGGCCGCCCCGCCCGGCGCAGTAGGCCTTCGCCAGCCCCCAGGTCACCCCCACCGCCGGGCTGCCCTCCCGGCCGGCCGGGGGCGTGGCCCCGCTCCAGCCGCGCAGGTACTTCTCGTCGGCGCGACCGTCGGCCACGGCTGCCTCCTGCTGCCACTCCGGGTGACCAGCGAGCCACGTCGCAAGTTGCGCATGCGTGACAGGTGGGCCGGAGCTTGACGCGGACACGCTGATCGTGGCTGCTGGCGCGACCGAGACTGCGGGCGCCACCGCCGAGGCCTCCCCGGGTGACGGCAACGTGGCCGACGGGCGGGGCACCGCCCCCTTGCTGGCCGCCACCACCGGCGCGCTGACGCTGGGCTCCGATGGATTCGCCACCGGCTCGGGCGCGGGCGGCTCTGACCTGGCC